>JBAVTM010000476.1:0-11449 GCA_049696195.1 Desulfuromonadaceae bacterium
CTGATCGATTTCATGGACCTTTCCATCGCCACCTTCTACAACCTCTATCTGGTGGAAGGCTCGATGCATACTCCGCTTGGCTACACCATCCCGCTGGCCGCCGGCATTCGCGAAAAGATCAAGCTGCCGGTCTTCTGCACCGGCAGGATCAACGACCCGGTCATGGCCGAGAAAGTGCTTGCCGCCGGCCAGGCCGACATGATCGGCATGTGCCGCGGACTGATCTGCGACCCGTTTCTCCCCAAGAAGGCGCAGGAAGGGAGGCTGGAAGACATACGCTACTGCATCGCCTGCAATCAGGGCTGCATCGGCCGGATCGGCATGAACAAGAGCCTCGGCTGCGTCCAGAACCCGGCGATAGGTCGGGAGAAGGAGTGGGGCGAAGGGACCCTGGAAAAGGCCAGCGTGAAGAAGAATGTCACTGTCGTCGGCGGAGGCCCGGCCGGCATGTGGGCCGCCAAGATGGCCGGCAGGCGCGGCCACAAGGTCACCCTCATCGACCGGAACGAAGCTCTGGGCGGGCAGGTTATAACCGCCATGAAGGGACCCGGGCGCGACGAGTTCGGTGTCATCATCCGCAACGAGAAACCACAGGTGGACAAGGCCGGTGTGACCGTAAAGCTTGGAATAAATGCAACAAAAGAACAGCTCCTGGCCGAGAAACCGGATGTGATCATCGTGGCTACCGGCAGCGTCCCCAAGAAACACCCGGTGGGTGGCGCCGACGGTCCGGCGATCTTCAACATCCTGCAGGTGCTGAATGGCGAGGCGGAACTGGGCGAGAGGGTCTGCCTGATCGACTACGACGGGCACCAGCGTGCTACCGCAACCGCCGAATTCATAGCCAACCAGGGGAAAAAGGTCGACATGATCACCTCCAGCCTCTTCATCTGCGCGGAGCTGGGGCCAACCCAGGACCTCTACTCGGCACGCCAGCGGCTGTTGCAGAAGGGGGTCACCTTTACCCCCGATATCGCCGTGATGGAAGTCGGCGGCGAAGCCGGAGCCAAGACCGTCAAGGGGTTCAACGTCTACTCCAATGTCTGGTTCGACTGGGGCCCCTACGACTCCCTCGTTCTGGTCATGGGACAGCAGGTGGACGACGACCTGTACATGAGCCTGAAGGGCACGGTGCCGGAGTTGTACCGGATCGGCGACTGTGTTTCCCCTCGCAGGGTCGATATGGCCATCTGGGAAGGGCACAAACTCGGGAGGGAGATCTGATGGGCGTCAACGACAAAATCCTTGTTTTTGTCGATCTTCCCGGCGGAGAACTCGATGAAACCGGCCGCGGACTGCTCTCCTACGGGGCGCGCCTGGCAGTCACCCTTGGCGCTACCTGGGGAGCGGCGGTTGCCGTCGCACCCGATAGCGGGCAACTGGCCGCCTTCGGCTCCTATGGCACTCCGGATATTACCTGCATGACAGCGGGTGAAACCCTGCTCGACACACCGGCCCTGCTGGGCAAAAACCTTGCAGCTTTGGCAGTTGAACAAGCGGCAACCATGATCCTTCTTCCTCACAACGACCTCGGTTCAACCCTGGCGCCGGTCGTCGCCCATGCGCTCGATGCCGCAATCATGACGGAGCTGGTTACCGTCCGGCAGAGTGCCGACGGCGTGCGACTCTCCCGCAGGGCGTTGGGAGTCCAGATAGCTGAAACCAGGGTGTGGGACGGAAAACGCCCGCTGGTCGCCACGGTTCCGCCGCGTGCGCTGAGTCAGGTAATCATGCCCACGGTACGTCCCACCTCCCCCTCCGTGGCTATGTGGCGTTCAGCTGCCCCCCTTTCCGGCGCTGCTGCGACAATAACCGGCCGGATACCTCCCGATCCGCAGACTGTTGACCTGACCGAGGCAGAAGTCATATTCAGCGCCGGCAAGGGATGCGACCCGGCCACCTTTGAGCAGCTTAAAGAGCTGTGCAAACTTCTGAACGTCTCCTTCGGCGTCACCCGGCCGGTCTACGACATGGGTTGGACAGGATTCGAGAGGATGGTCGGCCAGACCGGCCGCACGGTCACTCCCCGGCTGTATGTTGCCCTGGGGATTTCCGGCTCCATGCATCATATCGGGGGGATCAAGGATTCCCGCCGGATCGTCGCAATCAACAGCGATCCCAAGGCGCCGATTTTTCCGAATGTCGATGAAGGGTTCGTCGGCGACCTCAAGGAAGTGCTGCCGCGACTTCTGAATCACGTCAAAGCAGGAATCGGAGGAGCGCCATGAGCAAAACCTATCAGGCAATAGTTATCGGCGCAGGACCGGCCGGATCTTCGGCCGCCCTGACCATGGCCCGCGCCGGGCTGGATGTGGCCCTCGTTGAACGCGGCACCTTTCCGGGCGAAAAAAACATGTTCGGCGGCATCCTGCACCGCATGACCTCCATAGAAGAACTTATCCCCGACTTCCTTACCAGTGCTCCGCTGGAGCGGCACATTTCCAAGAAGGGGACGACCTTCATGACCGGGGAAGCCAGCTTCCACGTACAGCATGAGACCGTCAACTTCGACCGCGCCCCCTACAACGGCTATACCGTCTTCCGCCCCCGCTTCGATCGCTGGCTGGCCGAAGAAGCCGTCAAGGCAGGCGCCACTCTGATCACCCGCTCCACGGTTGATGACCTGATCCTCAAAGACGGCAAAATTGCCGGTGTCTCGATTCAGGGCCGCAGCGGGCAACTGAATGCCCCGGTGGTAATCGCCGCCGACGGTGTCCTGTCGTTCACTGCCCGGAAGGCCGGATTGCGCCGTCCCAAGTTTAACGCTGACCAGATGGCGGTAGGGGTCAAGGCGCTGATCGACATGCCCCGTGAAATGATCGATGAACGCTTCGGGCTGGTCCGCGACCAGGGTTTCGCCAACGAATTCGTCGGTTGCACCGGCGGAGTGCGCGGCGGAGGTTTCCTCTACACCAATTACGACTCCATCTCGACAGGTCTGGTCTTTCATCTGGCCAGCCTGCGTACCAGCGGCAAAACCCCCTATGACCTGCTCAACGAATTTCTGGAGCAGCCGCAGGTATCCAAACTGGTGCGTGGCGGCAAGCTGCAGGAATATTCGGCCCACGTCATCCCCGAAGGCGGCTATAACATGATTCCGGAACTGGTCGGCAACGGCATCCTGGTTGTCGGCGACGCCGCCGCGCTCTGCAACGCCACCGGCGTCAACCTGGAAGGGATCAACCTCGCCTCCCACTCCGGCATACTGGCGGGGAGAACCGTAGTCGAGGCGCACGAGCGGAACGATTTTACTACAAAGACGCTGAAGCGCTACAAGGAACGGCTCGACCTGAGCTGGGTAATTCAGGATCTGAAGGGCTTTAAAAACGCCCCCAAGATGCTCCATATCAACCGGATCTACAATGAGTACCCGGACCTGGTCTGCAGCATGATGGAACACATCTACCGTATCGACGGCAACCCGAAGATGAGCATCCCCAAACTCGTCCTGCGGGAGGTAAAGAAGAAGGTCGGCCTGAAGAACGCCATCTCTGATGCCTTGACCGCCTGGAGGGCATTGTGAACATAGACGAAATTTTCGACAACACCAGTTTCACCATCGACCGGGAACCCCATATCGTTCTCGATGCCACGGTCTGCAGCGACTGCGACAACCGCGGCTGCGTAAATTCCTGCCCGGCCCGCTGCTACAGCTGGTCGGAAGAAGAGCAGAAGATGACCTTCGTCCATGACGGCTGCCTGGAGTGCGGTACCTGTTATGTCGTCTGCCATCGCGACGCCTTCACCCGCTGGCGCTATCCCCGGGGCGGCTTTGGCGTTGCGTACAGAATGACGTGAAAGCAATTTTGAATTTTGAATTATGAATTATGAATTTTGGTTTGAATTTGATTCAACATTCAACATTCAACATTGATTCTGGAGTTATAGTAAAATCAATTATTAATTATGAATTTTGAATTTAACGGCGATTTTGAATTACGGGTTTGAACTTAATTCAACATTCAAAATTCAACATTCAAAATTGATTCTGGAGTTATCATGCCTGACAATAAACTCGACATCCTCGTCCTCCTCCGGGAGAGCAACGATCCCCGCCCTCCTGCACGTGTCACCGTTCGGGGGGCTGCCATCAGTGATCGGGGGCTTCGGCGCATCCCGAACCCGGCCGACCTGGCTGCCCTGGAAGAGGCGCTCTGCCTGAAAGATACCCTTGGCGCCAAAGTGACCGTGCTTGCCATCGGACCGGAGCGGCTTGACGACACCCTGAGGCTGGCTTTCTCAATGGGCGCCGACCGGGCGATCCGCTTCTGGGAACACGGCCTCGAAGGCGGCGACTCAGTTGCCGACGCCCGGGTTCTGGCACGCATTGTATCCATTCTCTCGCCGTCACTCGTATTCACCGGTAACCGTCTGACCGACCGCGGTGACGATCCGGTTCCAGCACTTGCCGCTGCCGCGAGTGCCATGCCGTGCATCACCGCGGTTGTCTCGTTTGTTCCCAGGAATGACCGGATGGAGGTACAGCGGGCATCTGACCGGGGCGCCAGGCAGATAGTCACTGCCCAGCTCCCCTGTTCGATTCTCTTCGAAGAGGTTCGCACTCCGCGCTACCCTTCCGTAGACGCTCTCACGCGTGCGCTTTCCGCCAGCATTGAGAAGTGGGAGCTGTCAAACCTGGGACTGCCATTCTGGGAAATCGGCGCCGTCGGCGCCTACCTTGCCGCAGCCGATTACGGCGTGCCCCGGCCCGACCCGACCCGTGTTGTGACCCCCGATCCATCCCTGCCGGCCTTTGAACGGATACTCTCCCTGCTCTCCGGCGGTATCAAGGCACGGGCGGGGAAACAGAATCATCTCTCTGCCGACGACACGGCCAGTGCCCTCGTGCGGATTTTCCGCGAAGAGGGGTTGATAGCGGAAGGGACATCATGAACTATCGTCTGGCGCATAATGTGGAACTGGTGGAGCGGGACGGAGGAATCTTCCTCATGTCCAAAACCCCTCTCTGCGTCCTGCGCCTGAACCGCTCTCTGGCCGATCTGGTCGGCCGGGGAGTTGACGGATCGATAATTACCGCTTCGAAAGCGGAAAGCGCCGTCATGGAACAGTTGGCGGCAAAAGGTTTCCTGGAACGGGTGCGTACGGATCCGGAACTGCCGACAACATTCCACGAGGTGAGTATTGTCATCCCGGTTATGAACCGTGCCGACGAATTACGGCGCTGCCTGACCTCTCTCTCCCGCCTCAACTACCCGCAGGAAAAACTCCAGATTATTGTCGTGGACGACGGCAGCAGCGACGATTCGCCGCTGGTGGCCAAACAGTTCCAGGCTCTCCTGGTACCATCGGGCGGAACCGGCAGGGGCCCTGCGGCTGCCCGGAATGTCGGCGCTGCCATGGCAACGGGAGAATTTCTTGCCTTCATCGACTCCGACTGCAGCGCTTCAACAAACTGGCTCTGCGAACTGCTCCCCTCCTTTAACAACCCGGCCATGGCGGCTGTGGGTGGACAGGTTGACGGTATGTGTACCGAATCGGCAGTCGATCGCTATGAGGCGGTCATGTCCAGCCTCTCACTCGGCTCCCGTGAACGCACTGGTAGCGGGGGGAGCGACACGTTCTATCTGCCGAGCTGCAACCTGATTGTCCGGCGCAGCGCGTTCAGGAGCGCCGGAGGTTTCAAGGACAGCATGCATGTCGGCGAGGACGTTGATCTGACCTGGCGCCTGCGTGACAACGGGTGGAGCATATCCTACCTCCCGACCGGCAATGTACTTCATGAGCATCGCAGCTCGATCCGTTCCTTCATGTCGCGGCGTTTTGATTACGGCACCTCCGAGGGGATGCTGCAACTGCTTCACCCCCGGCGCAGGAAACAGATGGTCGTTCCGGCCATGCTGGCACTAGTGCTGATGCTGGTTGTCATGTCTCCTTTTACCGGATGGTGGCCGTTGCTGCTGGCGGCCGGTCTGCTTGTTGCCGACACTGCGATCGTCAGGGTCCGTTTTATTCGCCGCAGACTCCCGATCGGCCTTGCATCCCTTCTTGCCGGGCGTTTGCGGGCGCTCGGCAGCCTGGCCTACTACATCAGCTACCATCTGGTCCGTTATTATGCTACGCCGCTGATCATTATCGCCCTGATCGTTCCCGGTTATTGGGCTTTGAGTTTATTTGCAGCCGCTCTGCTCTGCGCGGCCGGTGTCGACCATGCGATTAAAAAACCACCGCTATCGTTCATCCGGTTCTGCGGGATCTACTTTCTGGAACAAATTGCCTACGGCGCCGGAGTATTCTGGGGGTGCCTGAACCGTAAATGTTTTGCCAGCTATCGAGTTGTTATTTTTCGGCAGATAGAACAAACTGTATAACGTGGTATCATTTTACTCCGAGCCTCACCGCCTACGGGAACTCTCCCATGGCGGCAGGCCATTGGGTTGTGCGGGAAAAGGCGCGGCCTTCCTTCGAAAAGGAGAATTTCATCTGTGCCAGCCACAGAACAAGGGAAAGGAGAACAACATTATGGACAAGATTGCACGGATTGACATGGGGGCCGCAGGCGGCCCAAAGGTAACAGTTGGCGGCCTCGGCGAATATGCCGGGCTTGGCGGCAGGGCGATGACTTCTCTGGTAGTCGCCGCCGAGGTTCATCCGCTCGCCCACCCGCTTGGCGCTGAAAACAAGCTGGTCATCTCACCCGGTATGCTGAGCGGCACCACAGGCTCCATGACCGGACGGCTGTCGGTCGGATGCAAGAGCCCCCTGACCGGCACCATCAAGGAGTCAAACGCCGGCGGCCAGGCCGCCCAGGTGCTGGCAAGGCTCGGCTACGCCGCCGTCATCCTCGAAGGGAAACCGGAAGGTGACGATCTCTACAAAATCCTTATCAACAAGGATGGTATCCACGTAATTGTTGATAACAGCCTCAAACTGCTGGATAACTATCCGCTCATCGAGAAGCTGCGGGGGGAATATGGCGACAAGGTAGCCTACATGTCCATCGGTTCTGCCGGGGAGCGCAAGCTGCTGGCAGCCTCCATCGCATGTACCGACCCGGAATTGCGTCCGACCCGCCACTGCGGGCGCGGTGGCGTCGGTGCCGTCATGGGCGCCAAACGCGTCAAAGCGATCATTCTCGACGATGCCGGCATGAAGATGCGGCCACCAAAAGATCCGGATGCATATCGTGATGCCAACCGCAAGTTCGTCGAAGGGTTGCGCAAGCACCCGGTCACCGGCGAAGGACTGCCTGCCTACGGCACCAACGTCCTGACCAACGTCCTCAATGAGGCGGGCGGCTATCCCAGCTACAACTTCAAAGGCGGACAGTTCGCCGGCTCCAACAATCTGAGCGGCGAAACCCAGGCAGCATTGGAAATCGAGCGCGGCGGTTCCGCCACCCATGGCTGCCACCGCGGCTGCGTCATCCAGTGTTCGGGAATTTACAACGACAAGGACGGCCACTACCTGACCAAACAGCCCGAGTACGAGACGGTCTGGTCCCACGGAGGCCACTGCGGCATCGACGATCTGGACACGGTCGCCCACCTCGACTTCCTGGATGACAACATCGGCGTAGACACCATCGAGATGGGCGTCACCATCGGCGTCGCCATGGATGCGGGCATCATCGAATTCGGCGACAAGGCCGGCGCAATCCGGCTGGTGGAAGAAGTTCAGAAGGGAACCCCCCTTGGCCGTGTGCTCGGCAGCGGCGCGGCCATCACCGGCAAGGTGTTCGGCGTCGAGCGGGTACCGGTCGTCAAGGACCAGGCACTGCCCGCCTACGATCCGCGCGCCATCCAGGGGATCGGCGTCACCTATGCAACCACGACCCAGGGTGCCGACCACACTGCAGGGTACGCCATTGCCACCAACATCCTCAAGGTTGGCGGCGATGTCGATCCGCTCAAGACCGAAGGACAGATCGAGCTGTCGAGAAACCTGCAGATCGCCACGGCAGCCATCGACTCCACCGGAATGTGCCTGTTCATCGCCTTTGCGATCATGGATCAGCCCGAAACCTTCCAGGCGCTGCTCGATATGCTCGGTTCCTTCCACGGCATCAGCATGACCGGCGACGACGTTGTCGCGCTGGGCAAGAAGGTCCTCTCCGCGGAGCGGGATTTCAACACCCGGGCCGGCTTCACCAAGCATCATGACCGGCTGCCGCGCTTCTTCTACAACGAGCCGATTGCGCCACACAACCAGACCTTCATGATGAAGGACGAGGAACTGGACGAGGTCTTTAACTGGTAAAAACGCCTCAAAACTTTTCGAAAACGGCGGGGTATTTTGCCCCGCCGTTTTAAAAGAGTCACAACCGAACCGAGCCGGGAGGGACCATGCTGCTTGAACAACTGGTGGAAAAAGCTGCCCAGCCGCCGGAGTATGACTGGGACTCCTACTATAGCTGGCTGTTCAGCGGGTTCGCCGGCCGGGACGTGACAGCTTTAAATTTCTGGCTCTGCAAGAAATGCCTCTCCGTCAATATCGTATACCTCCCGGCGCGTTACGGAAAATGCCGCAGCTGCGGACTGCTGCATCTCCCCGAAGACATGCGGGAAGTAAAGAGGGAAACGCCGTGAAGCTGGAGATCAAACTGTTTGCCGGGCTGATCTGTGCCAATCCGAAACTCCCATGCTGCGGCGAGAAAGAATTTGACCTGGACGTCACAGAGGGGACAACCATCCGCGAACTGCGCGCGATTCTCGCCATAAATCCGGCCATACCCATTCTTTCCATGGTGAACAACCATCATGAGCATGAGGAGTGGGTATTGAAGGAAAATGACCGGGTCGCAATGTTCCCCCCTATTGGCGGCGGGTAGGAGCGGTGCATGCCGAGAGGAATCGACCGGTGAACGACAACCACATGTCATGCCTTATCCTGACCATGATGCCGGATCAGCTGCCGGCTTTTTACCCAATCCTCCAGAAGGGCGTCATGGTTCCGGCAACGGTCGGCTGCACACTCAAAAGCCTGCTCTGCGACCAGTTTGCCATCCCCTCCGACTACGTAACCGACCGGATAACCACCGTATTTTTAGACAACCGCCCTGTGGACGACCTTGAGCGCACCATCATACAGGATGGTTCCCGGGTGACCCTGTCGGCTGCGATGCCGGGACTCGTCGGCGCCACCATGCGGCGCGGCGGGTTCTACGCCGCACTGCGCCAAGGCATCAGCCATGTGGTGGACAGCGGAGCAGCAACAGATGAGAGTGGGACGGTCCGTTTAAAGCTCTTCAACCTGCTGATGGCTGAACTGGGGCCACTGGTGCTGGCGCGCGGCCTGGTACTGGAACCAGGCGAGCTGAGTGACCTGCTTCGCAATCTGCCCGGCCGGTCGAATGATGCGTCTGACTGTGCGGGCCCGGTACTTCTAAGGGTACGATTCAAAGGGTGAGACCATGAAAATAACCGTGAAACTATTCGCATCATTTCGGGCAGGTCGTTTCGATATTGAAACCGGTGACTACCCGGAAGGAACCACCGTCGGTGACGTTGCCGACAGCCTGAAACTGCCGCGCAGCGAGTTGGGAATCATGATGATCAACAACCGGCATGTCAAACTCGACCACCTGCTGGTTGACGGCGATACACTTGCACTCTTTCCTCTTCTGGGCGGGGGGTGATATGGACTCTCTGCCGATTTTCTTACGCGATCATGCCGATGGCCAGCTGCTCCCCTGGAAGCACCAGATTGAGGCGGCCGAACTATTCGGTCTGACCGTGGCTCAGGTTGAAGAGGTTGCCCTGGAACGGGGCATTCTGCCTGCCCGCTATCAGCGCAATCGCACGGTCATCTCCGTCGATGACCAGCTGATCCTGTTCCGCAGCAGTGTAGCCGTTATCGGCTGCGGCGGCCTGGGCGGCTATGTTGTGGAAGAACTGGCCCGTCTGGGGGTCGGCAGGATTGTCGTTATCGATCCTGATGTTTTCGAGGAGCATAATCTGAACCGGCAGCTGTTCAGCTCTCCTGCGAATCTTGATACAGCCAAGGTTGAAGCCGCTGCCAAACGAATCGGAGAAATCAATCCCGCTGTAACCCTGGTGCCGGTCCAAACGGCATTTTCGCCTGAAAACGGAGCTGACCTGCTTGGTGGATGTCAGATAGCCGTTGATGCTCTTGATTCGATACAGGTCCGGCTGGAATTGGCCGATGTCTGCACCACAATGAATATCCCCCTGGTGCATGGCGCCATCGCCGGCTGGTTTGGACATGTCGCGACCCAGTTCCCGGGCGACGCCACGCTGCAAACGATCTATCGCTCCTGGAAGGCCGGCAAGGGAGTCGAACAAACGCTGGGAAACCCGTCTTTCACGCCCGCTGTAGTGGCAAGCCTTGAAGTTGCGGAAGTCTGTAAACTGCTGCTCGGCCAAGGGACGCTTTTGCGGGGGCGTCATTTGATAATAGATCTGTTTTCAATGGAAATACACATCATCGACATTCTTGGAGACACTAAGGAAACGGCATGAAAGCAGTTGCGGAAAAATACATAATTCAGACTGTGTCGCGAGCGCTGGATCTGCTTGAGCAGTTTCAGGAAGGCGATGCAGAACTCGGCTTAACTGATTTGGGCACCCGTTTGAACCTTCAGAAAAACAACGTATTTCGGCTTGTTGCTACATTGAAGGCAAAAAATTACATCGAACTGAACAATTCTACCGGGAAGTACCGGCTCGGGATCATGACCAGAGCACTTGGACAGGTCGCAACACGACAGATTGATTTTGTAACCCATGCGCGCTCCTTTCTGAATGAACTAAAACAGCAGTGCAATGAAACCTGCTATTTTTCTGTTGTCAGAGACGGGTATACCCATTATCTTGACGGTGTAGAGTCAGACCTTCCGGTACGGGTGGCCCACCGGGTTGGAAGCAGTCGGCCGCTGTACTGCACTGCTGCGGGGAGAGTTCAACTGGCCTTCATGGAACCGCAAAAACAGATGGATCTGTTGTCGGTTTCTGAAATGAAGGGTTATACAGACAGCACCATTACAGATCCTGACACTCTGCACATCGAACTGGGCAGGGTCGCGCAACAAGGCTTCGCCGTTGATGATCAGGAGCATGATGCCGGGGTAATGGAGATCGCTGCGCCTGTCTTTGATTCGAATGGTGCAATCATTGGTGCCCTGAGCATAGTAGGTCCGGAAATGCGGCTTTCAGGTACCCGGCTGGAAAAAGAGCTGATTCCGCTGGTCTGTCTAAGCGCTTCGCGCCTCTCCACCGCTCTTGGGCATAGCCGGATTAAGAAGGTTCTTGCCGACGTCAGCCCGCTGCCACCTAAACCGATGAAAAAAACAAGAACGCGTCAGATAAAACCGTATGTATTCGGCGGATTAAAAACCTGCGGTTGATCTGCATGACGGTCAAAAAGAATATTGAAAAAGCGGGATACTAGTGGAACTCTTTATCGAAGGTCTCAGTAAAGCCTGGAGTCTCATCGTCAGCCTTGATGCAGAAGTGCTGGCGGTTACGCTGCT
>JBAVTM010000477.1:0-2254 GCA_049696195.1 Desulfuromonadaceae bacterium
CATAACGGCTCATTATGCGCCGACCTGATACTTATCGATTGCGGCTTCGATGACGTTAGGGGCTTGTGTCTGCTCAGCGAAGTCAAGCTGGGCAATCCCGAGATACCAGTTATGTTCGTCACTAACGCTGGTTCGGAAGAGACCGCCGTTACGGCGTTTAGAATCGGTGCGCGGAATTATATCAAAAAACCGGCCGACCTGCTGGAGTTCGGGAATAAGGTCGCGACTTTTCTGCTGCAAAAAAGGGCTGACTTTTGGGGGAAGAGTCGCCGTTACATTGTCGACAGGGCCATCGGCACAGTCAGGAATGACACTTGGATGGTTAGTGATCTGCCGGTAAACCTGCTCAGAGCCATTCGGTACATCAAGGAAAATTTCGCGCAATCCATCACCCTCGATCTGATGGCACAGGAAGGGGGGCTCAGTAAATGCCACTTCTGTAGGGAATTCAAGAAGGTAACCGGTATGACGCCGATGTATTACCTGACACGGTTGCGGATAAAGCGATCAAAGGAGTATCTCAGTAAGAACCTGCCCGTTTCTACCATTGCCATGAAGGTCGGCTTTAATGACCTGAGCAGTTTCAACAGGCATTTCAAAAAGTTTGTCGGCCTCACCCCCACCGAATTCAGAAATTCTCTAATAAATTTATCATGATCCCATGCGATCGCGTTCCGACCATGTAGCGCCTCATTTGCCGCGTACGTGGTCGCCAGTGCATGCTCCGACCTGCCGCAACAACAACCTCGCCTCCCGGTACATGAGCAAGCGAATTGTGCTGTGCCAAGTATTTTCACCGGATCAATATCTGATCAAAGAAAAGCAATCTCAGCCTAGTTATCCAATTGCCACTTGATATCATTCAATCACAAACTTCCGCCCCTCTCGATTTCCGTCGGTGGGCGCCGCAGTGAGACATGCCGGGAAATGAGGTGAAGCTTTTACGATCCGGGAAAAGAAAAAACTGACGGCTGCCGGCATGAAATTCGGATGACTGGAAGTTGACTGTCTACTAGTGCAGGACTCTCAAGCAAATAAATCAAACAACAGGAGAACAAAAATGAAAAAACTCACAACAATTCTCGCACTCTCCCTTTTGGTGACAACTTCTGCCTTTGCCGCCTCTGCCAAGTTCACCGCAAACGTAGGTCAAATGACGGTGAACAGCCCAATGCTTGCAACCAATGATGCCGATGGCTGGAGCACGGTCCTGAGCGGTCAGATCCATACCGCCACTCCGAAAGACCTCCTCATCGGCGTCTCCCTTGAGACCAGTCTTCTTACCGATACGTTGGTAAAAAGCAGCGGAGGGGTGAAGGACACCTCAACCGCCGTAGCGGGCATAGAGATCAAGGTTCTGGTGGATGGGCAAGAAGCTTCCCCGGGAGTAGTGATTTTTGATAAGAGAATGCAGCAGTTGTCCGCAACGCTCGGCGGGTACTACACCAACTGCACGGACGCCAATCTGGACGGGATAACTGATGTCCTGACGGAATGCGAACTCGCACCGGAAGAGATCGAACTTCTTCTGGATACAACGGCAGCACACCACTTCAACTTCATCCAGGCTAATCTGGGCCAGGGAACACACTCCGTTGTCGTCAAGTCCAAGATCAGCAACAACACCGTGTTCGCAAACGGCACGGCGTCAGCAAGTGCGCTTCTTGGCAAAGGGTCTCTGAGCGTTGAGGAAGTCCAGGCTGTCAACTCTACGGACGGCATTGTCATCCAGTAGCCGTAGTACGGTCAGTGGTCAAGGATGAAAAAAACGAGGGGCAACCATTGAATATAGAGAAATGATGTGTAAATTCTCTTTTCAAGGCTGCCCCCCTTTTTTTACTGCATGTCCACTTACGAGTATTCCTCCAGAAGGTCATTTTGAGCTCCCTGATCCTGCCTAACCCAATTTTGGCCCCTCTCATCATCGAACAATACAGGACAACACGAAAGAAAAAGCCCCTGATTTCTCAAGGGCTTCTGAACTTGTTGGTCAAACGCTGCCGACCGGCCACCATGAAGCGCTTCTTAATCTCCAGCAGCCAGATTCGATACCAGCATGGCATTTTCGGGGGTGAGTCCCTTCTTTACATCGGCTTGTTCATGATGTCCCAGACCCCCATCATGCCGATATCCTCGTGCTCGACAATGTGACAATGGAACATGGTCATGCCGTCCCAGTCCCTGACCGGGACGAGGAGAGTGGCACTCCCCATCTTCGGGATGATTACCACGTCCTTCCAGGCGGGGATGGTGG
>JBAVTM010000478.1:0-2108 GCA_049696195.1 Desulfuromonadaceae bacterium
CGGCGATACGCCTTGAGCGTACAACCGTAATCATGCAGATGGACACCGGTCATACGCGATATCAGGGCATTGGCGAGCAGTGACGGAATCTTGCGGGTGATAAAGGTATCCTTGCGATCACTGCGCCATCCCGAAACAACATCAAATCCTTCGTTGATTTTCTCAATCAGACGGGGGATATCGGCCGGATCATTCTGCAGATCGCCATCCATTGGAATAATGATGTCACCCTTCGCGAAATCAAAGCCGGCCGACATGGCCGCAGTCTGGCCAAAATTCCGGCGAAAGCGGATAACCTTAAGAGCGGAATCTTCCGAAGCAAGCCGGGTCAGCAGGCGGTACGAGCCGTCAGAAGAACCGTCGTCAACCATGACGATCTCATACGAGCATCCCATGGCCCGGAGTGCAGAGCTGATCGCAGTATAAACCGCCTCCACATTATCCTGCTCGTTATATACCGGTACAACAATGCTTATATCCACTTTATTCTCCATCATTTTGACCTTTCCCCTATAAACTGAACCATTGCAAACTTAGTGATTTCGGTCTAGAAACTCCCGAAGGAGACTGGACATGAAACCAAAGCGATTCACCGAAGAGCAGATCATTGGCATCCTGAAACAAGCCCAGGCAGGTATGAAGATCGTAGACCTATGCCGTACCCACGGCATTAGTGATGCCACCTTCTACACCTGGCGTACCAAGTACGGCGGCATGGAAGTCTCCGACGCCAAGCGCCTGAAGGTGCTTGAGGACGAGAACAAGAAGCTGAAACAGATGCTAGCCGACACCATGCTTGAAAACAGAGCTATCAAGGACGTTCTTTCAAAAAAGTGGTAACGCCTGCTGCCCGTCGGAACATCGTGATCCACCTCAAAGAGTGGTTCCAGTTCAGCGAGAGACAGGCCTGCGTAATTGTCGGGCTGTGCCGGAGCAGTTGTCGGTACCAGGCGAAACCTAAAAATGATGCCGAGATCAGGTCACGTCTTCGTGAACTAGCCGAACAGCGGCGAAAGTTCGGCTCTCCCCGCTTGCATACTCTGCTGCGCAGGGAAGGCCACCTGATCAACCACAAGCGCACCGAGCGTCTTTACCGTGAAGAAGGACTCTCGCTGCGCCTGAAGAAACGTAAGAAGCGCATCAGCCATCTTAGGGTGGTCATGGACAGACCGGAACGGATCAACCAGCACTGGTCCATGGATTTCGTCTCTGACAGCCTCTACAACAGCAGGCGATTTCGAGTATTGACAGTAGTCGATGATTTTAGCCGTGAATGTCCGGTGCTTGAGGTTGACCATTCACTTACCGGCCAGCGGGTGACCAGAACACTTGATCGAATTGCCATGACCCGTGGGCTGCCGGATCTAATCACCGTTGACAACGGCCCGGAATTCATCAGTAAGGCGCTTGATCTGTGGGCTTACGAGAACAGCGTCAAGCTCCGGTTCATTCAGCCTGGCAAACCGGTTCAGAACGCATACATCGAGAGCTTCAATGGCAAGTTCCGTGATGAATGCCTGAATGACAACGTCTTCGTCAGCCTGCACAGTGCCCAGAAGATCATTGAAACCTGGCGTCAGGATTACAACTTGGAAAGGCCGCATAGTTCACTGAATGGCATGGCACCAACTGAGTTTGCAAGAACATTTGAAAAAGAACAAAAGACCGAAAAACCTAAGCTAAAACTGGTTCAATCAATGGGGTAAGGTCAATTTAACTGCGGTGCTGAACCGTAAACGAGTTTTACTGCCCCTCGTACTGGTATACCACGAGAGCTGAGGGCAGTAAAACATACTTTACGCATATCAAGGCAGGAAGAATAAAAGTCTTGCGGGAAAAGCGCTGCCGAATCAATTAACAGCGCTGCGGCCAGACCTCACCTTCAAAAGTGGCCGGAGGTCACCTGATTTGTTTAAGAAACGGTTCTATCTGCGGCTTAAGCTTTGGAAAGCGTTTCAAAGCATCGTTAAAGTAATACATAGCCTTCTCGCTGTCTCCCATCTGGAGATACGTAACCGCCAGGTTGTAGGGGGCAAAGGAAAAGGCGGGATCTTGCTCCATGGCCTGTAAAAAAGTCCGTATTGCTGAGTGGTTATCCTGGAGAGTGC
>JBAVTM010000479.1:0-3362 GCA_049696195.1 Desulfuromonadaceae bacterium
AGCTACGTCTTTCTTCTCAGCTTTTTTTGCAGCTTTTTTCTTGGCAACTTTTTTCTTGGCAGGCTTTGCTTCTTTCTTTACTTCAGCAGCAGGAGCAGCTACGTCAGCACCAGCAGCAGGAGCAGCAGGCTTAGCAGCATCAGCAGCGAAAACTACGGCGGAGAAAGAAACAGCTACGAGGGCGGCTACGATTGTGGACAGAACTTTTTTCATTTGTACTACCTCCAAAGGGATATGTTTGTTTTGTTATCTGCAGGTGGCGTGCCAAAAAAAATACTGTTTATATCTGCCTGTTTTTTAAGGGCTTATACGAAAAGCCGCCTTTTAACCTTCATGCCACGGGTACCTCATACACAACACGGAATACCTTATATGCGGTATGACGACCAACGTTATGCCACGGGTACAGCCGCTCATGGCTCAGGCTTACCCATAATACTCGCGGTACCACTGTACAAAACGGGAGATACCGCTTTCGATGCTCGTGTCAGGCCTGAATCCGACCGCATCTTCTAAATCGGCGACATCGGCACACGTCACGAGCACCTCGCCCGGCTGCATCGGGAGAAGATTTTTTTCTGCTTTTTTGCCAAGGTTCTCTTCCAGCACCTCGATAAAACGGCCAAGCTCCACCGGCCGGTGGTTGCCGATGTTATATATGCGGTATGGCGCGGAGCTTGTTGCCGGATCAGGCGTTGCCGCGTTCCAGGAGGGATCGGGGCGCGGGATGTGATCCATCACCCGGACAACCCCCTCGATAATATCATCGATGAAGGTGAAGTCGCGCTGCATCCGGCCATGGTTGAATACATCGATCGGACGACCTTCCAGAATCGCCTTCGTAAACGCGAAGTAGGCCATATCAGGACGCCCCCATGGGCCGTAGACCGTAAAAAACCTCAGCCCGGTAACGGGAAGGGCAAACAGGTGCGCGTAGGTATGCGCCATCAGTTCGTTCGAGCGCTTCGTGGCCGCGTAAAGCGACACCGGATGGTCAACGGGATGATGTTCTGAAAACGGCACCGTGGCGTTGGCTCCATACACGGAACTTGACGACGCATAGACCAGATGTTTGACGTTCGTCTGGCGGCACCCCTCCAGGATATTAAGGAAGCCGTACATATTGCTGTCGATATAGGCGCGGGGGTTCTGGAGCGAATAGCGGACCCCCGCCTGTGCGGCGAGATTGATAACAGAGCCGAACTGCCCTTCCTGAAACAGTCGCTCTACACGCGATCGATCCTCCAGAGCGCCCCGAACAAACGAAAAGCCGTCCAGACCTTCAAGGAGGGTGAGGCGGTCCTCTTTCAGAGAGACCTCGTAGTAGTCATTCAGGTTGTCAAATCCGGTGACCTGGTGCCCCTGCCGCAGCAGACGCTGTACAAGGTGAAAACCAATAAATCCGGCAGCGCCGGTAACAAGTATCCTGCTCATCCCGTTTTCCTTTCCAGGCCAAGGGCTGGTCCTGGCCCGATTCAACGCCTGGGCGCCGAGATCAGTGGCGGCATCGAACCTGACCGGCAATATACCTCCAATATCATCGAAATTCCAGATTATATCTCCGCAGACCGAAAAGTGCTGCGCCGAAAGTGGTGCGGATATTTTTGTTTCGCTTCAATATCCAGGGAAATTGATATAGTATCGGCACCTGCACGCGGCAGTTATACCGTTTTTTGGATAAAAGGAAGAAGGAAGAATGGCATTGCCTGAAATTGAGCAGGAGAGGGTGGACAGGCTGCTGGGACTGCTTTGCGAGCAGAGAGCTGTTCCGGATCAGGTAACGCTGCACTATGACAGCAGGGGAGGCAGAGTCACGCTGACCGAGTCCCGCCCGCTTTTCATAGACCCGGCCATCTGGAATGAAATAAAAATTGCCCAGTTTGAGTACAGCCCTGAATCACGTAACTGGACATTGTACTGGTATGACCGAAAAAACAGGCGCCAGCCGTATCCAACCGGAAGAAACAGGGATACGCTTGAAAAGCTGGTACGTGAGGTCAATGCAGATCCGACAGGGATCTTCTGGGAGTGATGCGATTCATTATAACGTCTGAAGGTTGAATCAGAAGTCATCCCCCACCATTCCTCCTTACTGAAAAATCAAACCCGCCGTGGGCGCATCCGCGCCTCATCCGGCGACCTCATGCGCATCTCTGCTCTCGCAACGCGGCAGCGGATAAATTCCTCATTCTTCAAAATCCCAGGCGCAGGCCGAGAACAGCGCTGTGGCTGGTATAACCCATCTCGAATTTATCTCCGTTGACTTCGGAGAACGAGGGCTTGCTGCAGTTGAAAAAGCGATAGCCAAGATCCAGATTCATATGGTCCGTCAGCGCAACATCGACCCCTCCCCCCAACTGGTAGGCAAAGACAACGGCAGAGCCGCTGCTCATGGGGTGGCCGATCACCTCCAGGCCAGAAGCCTTGATACGGGCCGCCCCGATGCCGAGTCCGGCATACGGGGAGAACCGGCTGTTGTCATGGAAGACACCAAACAAGTTAAGCAGCAGACTGTCTGCCTTAACGTCCCCCCCACCCTTGAAGCTCCCTTCGACAAACTTCACCCGGTCGAGCGGGTTGCTGCGCCGGGTATATTCAAGCTCGATTCGCCCCTCTCCCACCGGGTTGCCCGCTTCAAAGTCCCACCCGAGAACGGCGCTCCCCTGCAGAGCCTTATCAAACGTGAGCCTGAAGTCCCCCCGATCGTCGGAAGCCTTGGCGTCCATCAGCGCATTCCCCCCAAGGAACGCCCCGATGTAGGGGCCTGAGTGCTGCGCCATGACCGGCCCGCAGAGCAGGAGCGGCAGACAGAGGGCGAAAATCATCCGGCAGGTACGTTTCATGAAAGACCCTCCTGGTATCAATGATATATCAAGAAACTAGGGCCCCGTGACCGTAATCGTCGCGGTCTGAGTTGGGGTTTTGCCGCCGAAACTCGCCGTAAGATTCGCCGAACCGATATCGACCCCCACGACCTGACCCGGTTGGTTCACGCCGTCGGCCTGGATTGCAACGTTCTGGTTGTCGATCGTCCAGACCGTAGCCGTTTCCTTGGTCACATCGACCGTGGTGCCGTCGCTATAGATTGCCGTTGCTGTAAACTGAGCCTGATTACCGACATTCACGGCAGAAGTAATCGGCGAGATAGTCAGGCCCTGGAGGACCCGCGACCTGACCGTCACAGTGGCCGGAGTCAGTACCGTTTTCCCGCCATAGGTGGCGCTGATGGTGGTGGAACCAGCAGCGACTCCGGTGACGCGTTCCGTTCCAAGCCCGCCGGCAGCAACCGTGGCTATTGCCGGGTTGCTGGGTGTCCAGGCGCTGAGGGTCGTCACATCCTGGGTCGTGCCGTCGCTGAAGGT
>JBAVTM010000480.1:0-2212 GCA_049696195.1 Desulfuromonadaceae bacterium
ATGAAGCGATGTTGAGCGACCCGGGGAGCATGCTGCTGATTTGACAAAATCCGACGTAAACGGAGTAGCGGTCATGAATCCAAATCCTGATGTATTACCTCACGATCAGTATAACAACATCCTGGTAGCCAACGTGCACCCTGCCGACTGGGTAAATCCGGAGCCGGCGGGGCGTTACAACCTGGTGGTGATCGGCGCCGGTACGGCCGGGCTGATATCGGCCGCCGGCGCCGCCGGTTTGGGGGCGAAGGTGGCCCTCATCGAGCGGCATCTGATGGGCGGGGATTGTCTGAATGTGGGGTGTGTGCCATCCAAGGGAGTGATTCGTGCGTCTCGGGCCCTGTTCGACGCGAGAAACAGTGCAGAGTTCGGTGTGCTCGGTAGTGAAGGGATCAGTTTCGGCTTTGGTACTGCCATGGAGCGGATGCGTCGTCTGCGGGCCGATATCAGCCATCATGATTCGGCACGGCGGTTCCGCGATGAGTTGGGGATAGATGTTTTTATCGGACAGGGGAGTTTTGTCGCGCCTGATTGTGTTGAAGTCGCCGGCAAGAAGCTGCATTTCAAAAAGGCGGCTGTTTGTACCGGCGCAAGGGCTGCCGCACTGCCGATCCCAGGGTTGGCAGAAACCGGCTATCTGACCAATGAATCTGTTTTCTCCCTGACCGAGCTGCCGCCACGGCTGGCGGTTATCGGAGCAGGTCCCATCGGCTGCGAACTTGCCCAGTCCTTTGCCCGTTTCGGCAGCCGGGTAACACTGATCGAACTTGGCTCGCATATTTTGGGGCGGGAGGATGGCGATGCCGCCGGGATTCTGCACTCAGTCTTTGTCAGGGAAGGGGTTGAGCTCCAGCTCGGAGTCAGTATCCTCGGTGTGGAAAAAAGGGGAAGCGAGAAGGTTCTGCGGCTGGAGCGCGACGGCCGGATGGTTGCCGTGGCCGTGGACGAAATTCTGGTCGGCGTCGGTCGTGCGCCGAACATCGAAGGTCTCGAACTTGAAAAGGCCGGCATTGTCTATGACAAGGCAGGCGTAAAGATCAGCGACACATTACAAACCTCGAATCCGAATGTCTATGCCGCCGGTGACATCTGCTCTTCCTATAAATTCACCCACACCGCCGATGCCCAGGCGCGCATCCTGATCGCCAATGCGCTGTTCATGGGGCGGCAGCGTTCATCGGCCCTGACAATTCCCTGGTGTACCTATACCGACCCCGAGATCGCCCATGTCGGGATGTACGAACAGGACGCCGGTGGAAAGGGAATCGAGATGACCACACTCACGGTCCCGCTGTCCGACATCGACCGTGCTGTTCTCGACGGCGAAACGGAAGGGTTTGCCCGCGTCCATCTGAAAGCGGGAACCGACAGGATACTGGGCGCAACGATTGTCGCCCGTCATGCCGGGGAGATGATCGGTGAGTTCTCTCTTGCCATTACTAACGGTCTGGGTTTGTCGGCCATTGGCAGAACCATTCACCCCTATCCGACCCAGGCCGAGGTCATCAAGCGGCTGGCCGACGCCTATAACCGGACGAGACTGACGCCGTTCGTCAAGAGAGTGCTGGCCGGCTGGCTGAAGTGGCAGAGGAAATAGCCATGAACGTAAAAAAAATCTTCATTGCGCTGGTCGCTGTCGCGGCCGTGGGGCTCTTCTTCTACCTTGATCTGCAGCGCTTTATGACGCTGACCGCTCTCAAGGCCAACCGCCAGACCCTGCTGGATTACTATGCCGCTCACAAGCTGGTCATGGTGGCCGGCTTCATGGCGATCTATATCGTCCAGACCACCCTGTCACTACCCGGGGCGGCCATCCTGTCGCTTGCGGCCGGAGCGATATTCGGTCCGGTCATGGGGACGGTCTATGCCGTCACGGCCGCCACCATCGGCGCCACCCTGGCCTTTCTTGTCACTCGCTACCTGCTTCGCGATGTCGTCCTGAACAGGTTCGGCGGCAGACTGGAGGGGATCAATCGTGAGCTGGAGGAGCGCGGCTTCAATTACCTGCTGTTTCTGCGGCTCGTGCCGCTGTTCCCGTTCTTTCTGATCAATCTGGCGGCCGGCCTGACCCGCCTGCCGCTGCGCACATTTGTTGTCGGTACCATGGTGGGGATCATCCCGGGTGGCTTCGTCTACGTCAATGCCGGTGCCAGTCTCGCTACCATCGATTCGCTCTCCGGGATCGCCTCACCCCGTGTGCTCGGCTCTTTTG
>JBAVTM010000481.1:0-2099 GCA_049696195.1 Desulfuromonadaceae bacterium
TAGGGGCCTGGACGAGGTGGCGTCGCCGTGCAGAGCGATGGGGTCACGAGGGTTACGATGGCGGCAAGAATGATGAAATGTCTTTTCATGGGAGTTCCTCCTTGGAGTAATGTAACGATCCCGTAAATTACCGGCTGTATCGACAACAACGAATTACTTATTTAAATAGTAGCATTTTTTTTTATTTTTTCAACTTGCAGGGATAGCGCCGAATTGTGCGCAGGATAGAACGTGGCACAGGCGGAGATGCGGTATATTTAAGAGAACAAGCTACTCAGAAGTTAAGTATTTGTACCCAATGAACAATAGTGCTATAAAAAGTACGGGCTTCAGGCTGCTTCAAATTTTCCCGGACAGGAACAAGATGACCGACTTGAAAGAGCTGCTGGATCGTTATGGTGCATTATTAGGTGAAGTGGACGTCTGGTTTCAACGCTGCCTTGATCAGCACCCGGAGCTGATTGCGTGTCGCAATGGCTGTTCGGCATGCTGCCGTGGGCTTTTTGATATAACCCTTCTGGATGCATTCTATCTCAGGATTGGCTTTGACAAGCTCCCCGAACCTCTGAAAGCAGGGCTGGTGGAAGCAGCATCCCGGCGTCTGGAGCTGCTGTCGCGTGTCAATCCTGAATTTGTCGAGCCATGGTTGTTGAACGGGATTCCTGAGGATGATTGGGATGCGCTTATGCCTGAAGAGGATGAAACGCCCTGCCTGCTGCTGTCAGAGACGGGGGGGTGCATGGTCTACGATTACCGCCCGATGACCTGTCGCCTGAATGGTATTCCGTTGATTGATGTTTCCGGGGAAGAGTTGTTCGATGAATGGTGTACCCTGAACTTTACCGGGGAAGACCCGCGGCATCTCCTTGACCTGCGCTTTGGTTTTACAGAACTGTTTACCCGGGAACTGCTCCTGTTTCAGGAGCTTGTCCAATGCGTGACCGGGAGCGTGCGAAATGAGGTCGATCTGTTTATACCGGCGGCAATCACTATGGATTATAACAGGATTGTGCCGGCAATTAAGGCCTTGGATCCTTAGCACTTACAAACTGGATACGTGCGTTAACGAAGTTGTTTACCGCCAGAAAATAACTTCTAGCGTAACTAATCTACGGCAACAACGAGGTTGCCGGGGAACCCTTTGCGCTCAAACAATTCCTGTGCCGATTGTGCTTTCCGCAAGGAGGAATAGCGCCCTAAACGGACCCGATAGAACGTGTTCCCCGTCACAGTCGCTTCCTGTACGTCAGCTGTACCGTATTTCCCTTTCAGTTCATCCGCATAGCGATATGCGTTTGCCCGGTTTTTAAGTGCGGCAACCTGGAGCGCAAAACTTCCGTTGTCGTAGCTGACCGGAGCGCGGTATTCTGTCTCCCCGCCCGTTTGATCTGTTTTGTACCCGAGAGCAGTTACCGTGACTGCAGCTAACCCTTCCTGAATCATATCCAGTCTGTGTGCTGCTCCCTCTGAAAGGTCAATGATGCGATCGCGAACAAACGGGCCGCGATCATTTATACGCACAATAATTTCCCTGCCGGTTCGCTTGTGCCGCACTTTTACGTATACTCCGAGCGGCAGAGTTTTGTGGGCAGCGGTCATCGCATTCATGTCGAACGGTTCTCCGCTGCTGGTTTTACGGCCATGAAAATCCCGTCCATAGCTGCTGGCGATCCCCTCCTGTATGAAACCTTCATGACTGGAAAGCGGTTCATAGCGCTTGCCGGCAACGGTGTACGGTTTTTGTCCCGCTTTCAGCCGCGAGGAGTGGTTTTGATCCTGTGGCGAATAGGCGCGTTGGCGGGTGGCGCAGGCAGAGATCAGAGCTGCCAGCAGTACCACCGATAAAAACCGGACAGTGCGAAGGTGGGATGTCATCATATTATCTGTCGTTGTGCGGACTATTTAGTTTACTTTGTGACATTCATGACATTCCACAGGTCCGTTGACTATTTCCTTGTGGCACCCTCTGCAAAAAGCGTGGGCGTACCACTGGTCAAACCGGGTCATCGTATGCTCCCTGGTCGGCATTTTGGTCTTGTGGCACGGGAAGCAGGATTCTGACTTCATTATGGCTTGATGCATGTCATGATTGAAGCGGA
>JBAVTM010000482.1:0-1697 GCA_049696195.1 Desulfuromonadaceae bacterium
ACGGCGATGTCCTGCGTGCCCTGTGCGACGGTATTTCCATAGCGGTCGCAAATGCAGTTGCTGAAATCCCTGCTGTAGATGACGAACGAGTAGCAGGTGCGCAGCAGCTGTTCGGACATCTGGTCCACCAGATTTATGAAGGCGTTTTTGAGTACCTCGAAGGTAATCAGGTCAAGCTTGGCCGGCGCATCCTGCTCGGATATTTGAGAACTGCGGTGTTGCTCGGTGCTCTGCATGATGGTCTCTCCTTTCAAGCCCGTGTAAAGTTTGTAATGATATTCAGGTAAGGGTCGACGACACTCGACGTTTCTGGCGGCAGGACGACCGTAGAATCGAGCTGTTCAACGATGGCCGGACCGTGGATACGTGCTCCGGGAAGCAGTTTGTCCCGGTTGTAGACCGACGTTTCTACGTAACCGCCGGCTTCGATAAAATAGACCGCCCTGCTGCCGGTCAAGGCACTCTCCGCATCACCGGTCTCCCGGACCTTGGGCATGGTCGGCTTAGGGATGATCCCCTGCGTCACCAGTTTGAGCGCAAAGATCTCAACCTCACGTGCCGGGTCGCTGTAGGAATAGGAACGCTCATGTTCGGCGTGGAACTTCTTCAGAGCCACCTGAAGGGTGCTTTCAGGATCTGACAGGTCCACCGGCACGGTCAGTGTGCGCCACTGCCCCACATAGCGCATATCGATCTGCCGGACAAAGCGCATGTTTTCGTGCGGGACCCCTTCCTCAATCAGGTGGTCCCGCGCCACTTCCTCCATTGACTCGAAGCTGTGGGCCAACTGACGAAGGTTGGCATCCTGTACTTTGCCGAGGTACATCTGGCTGGAATAGTGGCGGATATCTACCAGCAGGCACCCCATTGCGGAGGCGATACCGGGGTAACGCGGAAATATGACGGTTGGAATCTCCAGTTCCTGGGCCAGGTACGCACCATGCAGCGGTCCGGCACCCCCGAAGGCGATCAGTGCGAAGTCGCGCGGATCATAACCGCGCCCGACCGAAATCAACCGGATGGCGTTGGCCATATTGGCCTCTGCCACCTTCAGCATGGCGCTGGCGGCAGCAGCGAGCTCCATCTTGAGTGGTGTAACGACCTTATTTGATATGACCTGTTTCGCAGCCTTGGCATCGAGCTGTAACCGCCCCCCGAGCAGGGAGCTGCTAAGGCGCCCCAACACCAGGTTGGCATCGGTATTGGTCGCCTCTTCCCCACCTTTGCCATAGCATGCCGGACCCGGATCCGCTCCGGCGCTTTGCGGCCCGTTGCGAAGAGAGCCGCCTGCATCGATCCAGGCAATGCTCCCCCCGCCCGCGCCGATGGTAAGGACCTCGACGCTCGGAAACATGATCGGGTAGCCGTATTCCACCTGCCAGCTATTGGCTGTTTTCAGCTCACCTTTATAGGTCAGGGCAACGTCGGTGCTGGTCCCCCCCATGTCAAAGCTGATTGCGTTCTGGAATCCGGCCTCCTTGGCGATGTGGGCGCCGGCTATAGCGCCGGCTACGATACCGGAGCTCGCCAGGCGAGCGGGAAACTTGCTGGTCCCTTTCGCGGTCAGTACCCCTCCGCCGGAGTGGAGGATCAGCAGGTCTCCCTTGTAGCCCATCTCCTTGAGCCGTCTGTCGAGATCATTGATGTAGTTCACGATACATGGCCCGAGGACGGCACTGATCATTGTGGTGCTGAAG
>JBAVTM010000483.1:0-4020 GCA_049696195.1 Desulfuromonadaceae bacterium
GACGATCCCGGTGACTTTCCGTTCCCACCGGCTCTGCACTCTTAAATCACCGGTTTTCATGGCCTCAAGCATACGAATGCTCGCTTCTACATGTGACCTGCCAACCCCTATTGCAATCACTGAAGGCGTACACCCGAGGCTTTTGACCTCAGATGCCATCCAGCCGGCACTTTCATCCAGGACTTTTTCAATACTTCTTTTATGAAAAATCCGGTACGTTTTCGCCCGGATTTCCGGCCCGCCGCCCAACAGCAGGACCGTAACGGACAAGCGGTTTCCTGGTACGGGTTTGGTTATCACAGGAACGGCCAAAACATCGGCCGGATCTTCGGACAGCCCTCTGGACTGTTCCACCCTTTCAATGTCGTCACCCTTGACGGCCATCGGCCGACCCGGCATGGCGCGCAGGCCCTGGGCCACGCCTTCATGGATGGCCGAAAGCCACCCCTCGGGAAGATTCAATTCGTCACCAATTTCAACGAAGAGATGAGGGATGCCGGTATCGTCACATAACGGAAACCCCCTTCTTTCTGCCACATCGGCATTTTCCACCAATCTTTCAAGAACCCATCGGGCATTTTTACTCGTCTCTTTTTCAATGGCTGCCTTATAGGCTTCAATCTGGTCAGGGCGGAATGTCGTACCTGCCGTTACAAGACATTGGCTGACACCCTCGCGGATTATTTCAGAATTCAACATGCTGGCCTCTCAGTGATCGTTACTGGTTAAAAATTGACATGCCATGAGCAATTGCGATGATAGCCGGAAGGCCCTCCACCTCGACCTCATACAGCGCTTCCATCCCCTCTTCCGGAAACATGACGATCCTTTTGGAGAGTATCTTCTCGGAAAAGAGCGCCGTGGTCGGAGGAGTGATGGCAAAGATCGAATTCTCTGCCTGAAGTGCCGCCACCGTATCGGGACCCAAGGCGCCTTTCCCCAGATGGATTTTTACGCCGGCCTTCGACAGGGCGGAAATGCTCCCCTCGATTTCAACCTTGTTGCTGGTTGTCGGGCCGATCCCCGCGGGACTGACGGCGGTATGAAAAATAACCGTCCCCCCCAGCAGGGAGAGGATCGCACCGTTATCTTCAGACTCGGCCAACTGAACCAGTTTCGGTAAGACCGCATCTCTGCCGCACAATATTACCCCGCTGATTTCAACAAAATCGCCGACCGAGAGTTCCTTGATGGCGTTTTCAGAAATCGGAGTCGTGAGGTGAATAACTTTAGCCTGTTCGTTGACATTGCTCATACCGAAGCACCCTTGTTTGCCTGTAGCTCATTGAAGTCGGCCTGCATTTTTTTGGTATCGGTCACTTTCAACTGCTTGATCTCAGCCGCGAATGCGCCATTTTCAATGTCTTTCAGCCGCTGTTCCAACTGCGGTGATTTCGGCAAGTTATGGGTTCCATACAATCTACGGATGAAAAGAGCTACGTTGAAAGGTGATATCTCAGCCGGACACCGGGCGGCGCATAATCCGCACATGACACATTCGATGGAAAGATCGACGACTTCCTGTATATTCCCGCGAATTGCCGCGGAAATGTAATCCATGACCGAAATATTTACCGGACAGGATTTTGTACACGTATTGCACCCCATGCAGCGCATCAGTTCCGGATAGGTCTTCACAATGTCCAGGCTGTCGGGATTAACTTCACGCACTTCATATAATGATTTTCGAGCTGAAATAAACGGAAGCTGGACCAGATTCATTTCCGGCTCAATAACCGTCTGGCAGGCAAGGCCGGTCTTGATGTGATAATCGCCTTTACTTCTATAAACAGTAGCACAGGCGCCGCACACACCGCCGCGACAGCCGCAGCCCCGGGTGATTTTGAATCCGGAATATTCGAGCGCCTTGAGTATAGTCAGTTCTTCCGGGACTTCAAACTTCTTCCCCATTACAGAAATCGGAATCATTACGGTATCTTTTTTCATTTTTCCGCCTCGACAATTTCGCTAGTGTAGTGAGTGCTCGTCAACGCTTTTTCAAATCTATAATCAGGTAAAATCATTGGTGATGTCGTCGTAGTGGAGATCCCCAGAGAGACCAGTTCCTTTGCGTGTGCCGTCACATGGTCGAGCGACAACTTGTCAGCCGGTTTTTTGCGATAATTTGCAGCTGAGTGCATGCCCGCTCGACGACCAAAAACAAAGATATCAACCAGTGAATTTGCTCCCAGTCGGTTATGACCATGTACGCCCCCCGCAACTTCTCCCGCCACGTACAGGTAAGGAATGTTCGATTCACCATGGACGTTTGTCTGAACTCCGCCGTTCTGATAGTGCTGTGTCGGATAGATCAGCAGCGGCTCGTTGGCAGGATCGATCCCGTATTTTTTGAAGCGATGATCAATGCCGGCAAATCTGCGCAGAAAGGTCCCCTTTCCTCCAATGACATCAATCATGGGGGTGTCCAGCCATGCACCCACCATCCCGGCCGGAGTTTCAACACCCAGCCCCCGCGGGCCGCATTCACGAAGAATCGCCGCGGCAAGCGCATCTCTTGTTTCCAGGCGATTAACAAATGGTTCACCGTTACTATTGACAACATGGGCGCCCTGGGCTCTGAGGGCTTCGGAAAGAAGCAGGCCGAGCATCTGCTCCGGCCACGCCACACCGGTTGGATGATATTGTATGTATTCCATGTACAGCAGTTTGGCGTTGACCCGTGACGCCATGACAATGCCATCGGCGGTTGCCCCGTAATGATTTGAGGTGGGAAACCCGTTGGGATGCAGTCTTCCGATACCGCCTGTCGCCATGACAACGGCTCCTGCCTCAACAACGATATTCCTGCCGGTATCGAGATCTTCGAGGATCGCACCGGCGCACTGCCCGTCAGCATCCAGGATCAACTCAACAGCAGGACTGAATTCGAGAACCTGGATTTCCTTATTGCGAACTTCATCACAAAGAACGCGCATGATCTCCAGGCCTGTCAAATCTTTTATTGAATGGGACCGTTTGCGAGAATGGCCAGCCGGCATATGTGTAAAATAGTTGCCGTCGGACTTTCTGTCAAAAACAACTCCCAGTTTAGTCAGCCAGTCCACGATCGACGGCGCATCCTGTACCAGGGCCTCAACTACATCAGGAATGTTTTTGAACCGGCCGCCTACCATGGTGTCAATATAATGTGTCGACGGGGAATCCTCTGACAACGTTGCAGCAGCAATACCGCCTTCTGCCATTATCGTATTCGAATCGCCCAACCGTAATTTGGTTGCAATAATTACCCTGGCCCCGTTCTCATGAGCGGTCAAAGCGGCAGTAACGCCGCCACCGCCACCACCGATGACCAGCACATCGGTCTTATAGTCAGGCCGGCTCAAATCCACAGACGCCAGATTCAGACGACTCGGAGACTCTATCAATTCTGCCAGCACCTTAGGCACGCGCTCACCCTTGTTGAGCCCGCAACGAAGATTCAGCTTGTCGCCATCCCGGAAATCAGGATGATAGTTTTTAAGCAGAGTGGCCTTATCATCCGGACTTAACCGGGGGAACTCATTTTTAAGGCGACTTTTTCTTGTTTGCTCCACTTTTTCAACGGAGGCTCTCATTCCAGCAGGGTATGCCATAAATTTCTCCTGAAACTCTTTGTTTTGATCCAGCCTGACTTATCAGACCAAGAAACAAGTTACGCACCGATTAATGAACAATTAATACATCTCGTTTTTTGACCAGGCCGCCAGACAAGCAATCTGACATCAACTTGGGTTGGCTACATAACAGGCACAACGTCAATCACTTGTATATATGTCTACACAAGTTTTTATTTTGTGTCAACAAAAATTATTTCACCCCTCCTCATAAAATATTTCAGGACTATATGCTGAAATAACATCGGCTTTGGCTTGGCCCATGCCTGGCAACGAACAAATATCAAATAGCGCCAACTTCACTCCCCCTAAACTGAGCGATTTATTTTGCAACATTTATTATTGACAAAACACTCTCTATTGTATTGTATAGTCGTTTATACATGTATTCATCGCAGATATGGAC
>JBAVTM010000484.1:0-8615 GCA_049696195.1 Desulfuromonadaceae bacterium
GCGGAAACGCTCCAGCTGACCAAAAGAGTTGAACACCAAGTGGTTCGAAACGCCAAGAAGCTCGACAATGTCGCTCTCCTTGAAGGCGGCGGCGAAACTGTGTACCTCACGGCCGAACTCCTCCCGCCCCAGGCGCGCCTCCCAGGGTGAGCTGGCGCAGACCCCCTGCAGCGTACCGCGGATGATCGGAAAGACGCTCCACATGGAGAACGCCTTCAGCGCCAGCAGGATTCTAGCGCCGCTGCGCTGCTGCACATGGTCCAGAATCGCCAGGTTGTGGCGCAGCCTCCCCAGATCCACCACGTAAGCGGGGGAGGGGGACAGCTGGAGAATTTTATCGATATCGATGCCGGTCATGTACGTGTCGGTCTCTACTTGTTGTGCCCTTTTCCGTGCCCTTTGCCTTTGTCCTTGCCGGGAGAGTCACCCGAACCTGCCGGTGCGCCTGTGAAGTGCAGATTGCCGTTCTTCAGGGCATGGAACTCGGCTGAACCGGGTTTTATGCCCAGCTCCTTGGCGATGACACCCCATCCTTTGCCCTTGCTTCTGCTATACACATCCATGACCCTGTCAGGCTGTCTTCCGGAAAACTGGCCAAGCTGGAAGACCATGAAGGCATCGGCCGGTTCGCGAACAGTCTGAACAATTGCCTGGACCTGGGGCAGCGGCACGCCGAATTGATTGCTTATTCTCGCCGAAAATCCGGGCAGGTCAACCCGTGCTTGAACATTGACGTTGGCGAGGAAATCGTCAAGGCCACGAGCAGAAGCCGCCATTGGTGACAAGAGAGAAAGAACCAGGCTGAGGAGAATTAATCGTTTCATGATACTACCTCCATTTTTTTGTATGCTGCTTCGAAACGGACGTTTACAGTTCCGGCCATTCGCCGCCGTCGACGACGACCGTCGGCAGCCCCATCGGACCCAACTCATTAAGGAACAGCTCCGGATCGAACTGCTCCATGTTGAAGACCCCGGCGCTGCGCCATTTATCGGTCAGCATCATGATCGCGCCGACCACGGCCGGAACGCCGGTGGTGTAGCTGATCGCCTGGGACTGTACCTCTTTGTAACAGGCTTCGTGGTCGCAGATGTTGTAGATGTAGACCTGTTTGCGCTTGCCGTCTTTGGTGCCGCGGGCGATCACGCCGATGCAGGTTTTTCCCTTGGTCAGCGGACCCAGCGAACCGGGGTCGGGGAGCAGCGCTTTCAGAAACTGGATCGGTACGATCTTCTGGCCGTTGAATTCGACCTCGTCGATGCGGGTCATGCCGACGTTCTGCAGCACTTCCAGATGCTTCAGGTAGTTGTCGGAGAAGGTCATCCAGAACTGGGCCTTTTTGATGGTCGGGATGTGCGTGACCAGCGACTCCATCTCCTCGTGGTAGAGGCGGTAGATGTTCATCGGACCGATTCCTTCCGGGAAATCGAAGGAGTGTTTGGTCGTCAGCGGCGGGCTTTCGACCCACTGGCCGTTCTCCCAGTGACGGCAGACCGCGGTGACCTCACGGATGTTGATCTCCGGGTTAAAGTTGGTGGCAAACGGCTGACCATGGGAGCCGGCGTTGGCGTCGATAATGTCGAGCTCTTCCACCACGTCCAGATACTTTTTGGCGGCCAGGGCGGTGTAGACGTTGGTAACGCCCGGATCAAAACCGGAGCCCAGGAGAGCCATCAGCCCCTTTTCCCTGAAACGCTCCTGATAGGCCCACTGCCACGAATATTCGAATTTTGCCGTGTCGAGCGGCTCGTAGTTGGCGGTGTCGAGGTAATCGACGCCGGTTTCAAGGCAGGCGTCCATTATGTGCAGATCCTGATAGGGGAGGGCGACATTGATCACCAGCTTCGGTTGCAGCTGTTTGATCAGGGCCACCAGTTCAGGGACGTTGTCGGCGTCCACCTGTGCCGTTTTGATGCTTCCCCCCAGCTGGGCGGCAATGGCGTCGCACTTGGACCTGGTGCGCGAAGCGAGGGTGATCTCGCTGAAGATGTCGCGCCGCTGTGCGCATTTGTGCGTGACGACCTGGCCGACGCCGCCGGCTCCGATTATTAGGACTTTGCTCATAGTATTATTCCCCCAAATAGGTATATCCCAGCAGTGTTCTGTCCAGCAGTTCGATGAAGTGGCTGCTCTCTTCGATGGAAATCTTCTTTGAGGCCACGTTCTTTTCCAGGTTGTCCCTGACCCGCTTCAGGATCTCCGGCCCTTTGTACTGTACGTATTTCAGGGTTTCCCAGGTGGCGTCGCCGTTGATGACGGTGTCGATCATGTAGCCGGTCTTCTTGTTGAAGGTGATATGGACGGCGTTGGTATCGCCGAACAGGTTGTGCAGGTCCCCCAGAATCTCCTGATACGCGCCGATCAGGAAGAAGCCGACGTAATAATCCTCGTCCTTGCGAATTTTATGCAGCGGCAGGTATTTTGAACGGCCGTTTTCACCGACGAAGCTGGTGATCTCTCCATCGGAGTCGCAGGTGATGTCGGCAATCGATGCCATGACATCCGGCTTGTGGTTGAGACGCTGCAGCGGCATAATCGGGAAAAGCTGATCAATAGCCCAGGAGTCGGGGATCGACTGGAACAGGGAAAAATTGGCGAAATATGTTTGGCGCAGGTGCAGCTGGAAATTCTGCAGCTCTTCCGGGATCGGTTTCATCTTTTCGACGATGCTGTTGATCTTCCTGATGATCTTGGCGTAGAGCCATTCGGCGATAGCCCGGTCGTTGAGTGTCAGGTAGCCGAGATTGAAGAGGCTGACCGCTTCATTGATCAGCTGCAGCGTGTCATGGTAGTCCTCCCGGAGTGAATAACGGTCGATACTTTTATAGATGTCCATCAGCTTTTTAACGGTAGGGGCCACTTTTTCAGACTGGGCCAGGACCTCTTCAAAATCGGGCATCAGGTGCTGGGTATTGGTATTGAGGACATTGGTGACCAGCACCGAGTAGTGAGCGACTGTTGCCCGTCCCGATTCGGAGATGATATTCGGACATTCGACTCCCGCTTCGTCGCAGATGTTCTTGATCTGGTAGATGACGTCGTTGGCATATTCTTCAATGGTATAGTTAACGCTGGAAAAGTAGCTCGATTTGGAGCCGTCGTAATCTACTCCCAGGCCTCCGCCGATATCGAGATACTCGATGCCGACCCCCAACTTTTTCATCTCGGTGTAGACGCGGGCAACTTCTATCAGTGCGGTCTTGATCTTGTCGATTTTGGTGATCTGGCTGCCGATGTGCGAATGCAGCAGTTTGACCGAATCCAGCATCCCCTGATCTTCCAGCATCCGGATCGCCGCGATGATTTCGGACATCCGCAGGCCGAACTTGGCGTCTTCACCGCCGGAGGTCGCCCATTTTCCGGTCCCCTTTGAGGAGAGCTTGACCCGGATTCCCAGCTTGGGAGTTATGCCGGTTCTTTTGGAGATCTCGATGATCTTTTCCAGCTCAAACAGCTTCTCGACAACGAGCGTAATGTCAAAGCCGACTTTTGTCGCATACAGTACCGTCTCGATGTATTCGGCGTCTTTGTAGCCATTGCAGATGATCGGCAGGTTGTTGCCGCTGGAGATCGAAATTCCTGCCACCAGTTCCGGCTTTGAACCGACTTCCAGGCCGATGTTATAACGTTTTCCGTAGCCGGCGATCGCTTCCACCACCTGACGCTGCTGGTTGACCTTGATCGGGTAGAACGTCTGGTATTTGGCCGGATAATCGTTTTCCTGGATGGCGCTTCTGAAAACCCGATTGATCGAGGCGATGCGCCCCTGCAGCACGTCCATGAATCGAAGGAGAATGGGAGGTTTGATCTTGCGCTTGATCAGATCATCGACCAGCGCCCGCAGGTCGATGGCGTGCTTGGAATTTGACGAGGGGTGGACACAGATATTCCCTTTTTTATTGATCGAGAAGAGATCGGCACCCCAGTTGTCGATATTGTAAATCTTGGCAGATTCACTGATGGACCATTTTTCCATGATCTGTTCCCCATCTTCCAGTTAGTCGCATCCAAACAAACTTACTTATTTATTGCATACTCTGGTCAAAGTCAAATTCTAATTTGAACGCCACCTGAATACGACTTCTGCGGAAGGTCTGCCTTGACATTGACGGAGGGAATGATTACTTTCGGTTTGAATCAGACAATCCGGTATTTTACCTCATTTTCAGGTGCCCGTATGTCACGTTATTCCGGCAGGAAACCGTTTACACAGGAAATAGTCAATCGGCATGTCGGCGAAATGCGCAGCCTGCTTCATGCCCTTGAACTGCGGGACTCGTTTGAAGAAAGCGAAACCCGTCCGAAGATGGATATGTATGAAACCTGCAGTGACATCGTCATCGAGTTTGACCTGCCCGGCTTCACTCTGGATACGATTTCTCTGAAGCTGCACGGTTTAACGCTGATCCTCGACGCCTGTAAACCGAGGGATCAGAATGAGGGTAAATTCATATGCGTGGAACGGAGTCACGGCCGCTTTCACCATGTGGTGCATATTCCCGGGAATGTCGATCCCGGTGCGATCAGTGCGGAATACCGCCTGGGGGTACTGCGGGTGACCTGTCCAAAATGTTGCGAGCGGCTGGTTCCGATTACGGAGCTGTAACCTCCAAAGGAGATTTAGATTGATAGAGATAGAAAACGATATCGAGCAAAGTTCGGAAGAACTGAAAATTCCAGATGTGTTGCCGCTGCTGCCGATCCGGGACGTGGTGGTGTATCCGTTTATGATCATACCGCTCTTCGTTGGGCGGGAAATGTCGGTAAAGGCCGTAGACAGCGCTCTTGCGGGTGATCGGATGATCCTGCTGGCGACTCAGCACGATGTCGGTGACGAGGACCCCCCCGCAGACAAAATCTATGAGGTCGGCACGGTCGCCATGATCATGCGGATGCTCAAGCTGCCGGATGGCCGTGTCAAAATTCTTGTTCAGGGACTGGCCAAGGCGCGCATTACGGAGTTCGTTTCCGACAAACCGTTCTACACTGTCCGGGTCGAGCGGCAACACGATACCGCGGTTGGCGACATCTCGCTGGAAACAGAGGCGCTGATACGCACCGTGCGCGAGCAGCTGACCAAGGTTATGGAGCTCGGCAAGCAGGTTTCCCCCGAGGTAATGGTTATTCTTGAGAATATCCAGGATCCGGGCAGCATGGCCGACCTGGTCTCCAGCAATCTCGGCCTGAAAGTTGCGGATGCCCAGACCTTGCTGGAAATAAACGATCCGATCGTTCGCCTGACAAAGGTTAATGAGTTTCTGAACCGCGAGGTCGAGCTCATGAGTGTGCAGGCCAAGATACAGAACGCCGCACGTGAGGAGATGGGCAAAAACCACAAGGAATATTACCTGCGCGAGCAGATGAAAGCGATCCAGAGCGAACTGGGTGAAAACGAAGGCAAAGAGGATCTGGCCGAGATCAGGAAGGCGATCGAGGCGGCCAAGATGCCGGAGCCGGTAAAGAAGGAAGCGCTCAAGCAGTTGGGACGTCTTGAAAACATGCATCCGGACGGCGGAGAAGCCAGTATTGTCAGGACCTATCTGGACTGGATGGTGGAGCTCCCCTGGGGCAAGTCAACCCGCGACAGTCTGGATATCGCCCGGGCCAAGAAAATTCTGGATGATGACCACTTCTACCTGGACAAGATCAAGGAACGTATCCTCGAATTCCTGGCGGTGCGCAAGCTCAAGAAGAAGATGAAGGGGCCGATCCTCTGTTTCGTCGGTCCTCCCGGTGTCGGCAAAACCTCTCTGGGCAAGTCGATAGCCCGCGCCATGAATCGCAAATTCGTCCGCATCTCGCTGGGCGGAGTGCGCGATGAGGCCGAGATCCGGGGGCACCGCCGCACCTATATCGGCGCTCTGCCGGGGCGCATCCTGCAGGGATTGAAGCAGGCCGGCGCCAACAATCCGGTCTTCATGCTGGACGAGCTGGACAAGCTGGGCTACGACTACAAGGGGGACCCGTCGTCGGCGCTTCTTGAGGTGCGTGATCCGGAGCAGAACAACTCCTTCTCCGATCATTACATCAACCAGCCCTTTGATCTCTCGAATGTAATGTTTGTGGCGACCGCCAACCAGATGGACCCGATTCCGTCCGCTCTGCGCGACCGGATGGAGGTCATCAACCTGGCCGGCTACACCGAAGAGGAAAAACTGCAGATTGCCAAGCGCTATCTGGTTCCCCGCCAGACCACGGAAAACGGACTTAAACCCAAGCACATCAGCTTCGATGATGAATCGATAGCAGAGATTATCTCCAAATACACCCGCGAAGCCGGCCTGCGCAACCTGGAACGGGAAATCGGCAAGATCTGCCGCAAGGTGGCCCGGAAAGTGGCGGAAGGGAGCCCGCGCACCGTCAAGGTGACCGCCAAGTCCCTGCACACCTATCTTGGCGCACCGAAATATCTACGCGAGGAAGAGCTCGACAAGAACGAGATAGGGGTTGTCAACGGCCTGGCCTGGACGCCGGTGGGAGGAGAGATTCTTCATATCGAAGCCAGTCTGATGGCGGGCAAAACCGCACTGACGCTGACCGGCCAGTTAGGTGACGTGATGAAGGAGTCGGTGCAGGCGGCCCATTCCTACATCCGTGCTCACGCCGCGGCGCTGCATCTCAAGCCGGAAATATTTCAGGACAATGAAATCCACGTCCATGTTCCGGCCGGGGCGATACCGAAGGATGGCCCTTCGGCCGGCGTTGCCATGACCGTGGCGCTGGCATCGATACTGTGCCACATCCCGGTAAGAAAAGATGTCGCCATGACCGGAGAAGTGACACTCCGCGGTAAAGTACTCCCGATCGGCGGCCTTAAGGAAAAAATCCTGGCTGCAGTCAGATCCCGGATGCGGCTGGTGATCATCCCCGAGCAGAACAGGAAGGATCTGGAGGATATTCCGCCGGAAATTCTGAAAAAAGTTAAAATAATCGCTGTTTCCGAAGTCGAGGAGGCTCTCAAGCTTGCTCTGGAGAAGTATCCGCCTCCCGCTCCCCCTGTCCCCGGAAAACAGCCGAAGAAGCCTCGTTCGGCAGTCGCTGTTCCGGCACGCACGGGGCGTTCAGGATCGAGGATACCGGCCGGGGCCTGAGGCCAGGCGCTTATGGCTTGAGATTTTCCTGAATGTGGAAAAAATGTACGGCAAAACCGGCTCAATTGTTGTGTTGTTTAGAGTGTTTTGATTCGAGGTGATCCATGTCTGAAAAGACCATCTACTCCGCATCATGGTTGATCAATCCCGATGCCTCGCCCGTTGCGGGCGGGGCATTGCTCGTTCAAGACGGCATCGTCATCGAAACGGGCACAGCGAGCGCTCTCCGCAGTAAACACTCCGCACCGGTGATCGACTATCACGGCTGTGCCGTGATTCCGGGGTTTGTCAACGCCCACACCCATCTCGAACTGACTCACTTCCCTTCCTGGCGGCTCCGGTCGTCAGTCGATTATAATCCGCGGCGATTTACCGACTGGATCATTCAATTGATCAAAATATCCCGTGGTCTGGACCCTGATCAGTATCCCCCCTCGATTCGGGAGGGGGTGCGGATGTGCCTGGAATCGGGAACAACAGCGATAGGCGAGGTCGTCACCAATCCGGCGATGGCCGGGCTGTACTACGGCTCGCCGCTTGCCGGTCGGCTCTACTTCGAACTGCTGGGGCAGGAGTCCGGTTTTTTTAAGGGCAAACTGGCCGCCGCAACAGCTGCGGCGCATCAGGGGGACGTTCACACGCTTTTGACCGGCCTCGCTCCCCATTCTCCCTATACGATCGCGCCCGAATTCATGGCATCAATTCGAGACGCTTCCGCGTCACCACCCCTGCCGCTCTCAATCCATCTCTCGGAATCCCGCTCCGAGGCCGAGTTTATCTTCGACGGGAGTGGAGAGCTGGCCTCTTCCTTTTACCCCTTTGTCGGCTGGGAGCGGTTTCTCGGGCATCCTGCCCACTGCAGTTCCACCGAGCTGCTTGATCGCCATGGACTGTTGACGTCGACGACTCTGGCGGCCCATTGCGTCCACGTTTCCGTTGCCGATGCCCGCATCATCAAGTCTCGCGGTGTGCATGTGGCACTCTGCCCCCGCAGCAATGATCTTCTCGATGTCGGGCGCGCCCCGGTATCCCTGTTCAAAAAAATCGGCATTCCTCTGGCTCTCGGCACCGATTCGCTGGCCAGTAATAATTCCCTCTCGCTCTGGGATGAGCTGCGTTTTGCCCTGGCGACCTTTCCGGACGATCTTTCAGAACAGGACGTATTCCGCATGGTTACGACCGGAGGTGCCGCTGCTCTTGGCGTCTCTGCAGCCTGCGGTTCTCTGGAGGCAGGAAAACGTGCGGACTTTCAGGTGATCGGGAACTGCGACGGCGATGAAGGCGGGGTGTTGGAGCGGGTTATGCGAGAAGGTATCCTGCAGGAAGTTTTTGCCGGCGGGGTGCGCTACGCAGGAAACTTTTAAAGTTTTGCCCATCGTTACCCCTGCATCGCTAAAAAGGTACACCCGGAAAGTTTTCAAGAGGATCACGTGTCACTCGACTGACCGCTCGACCCTGTTTCTTCCGTTCCGTTTGGACCGGAATAGGGCCTCGTCAGCCTTTCTGACAAGGGATTCCTTGTCC
>JBAVTM010000485.1:0-2671 GCA_049696195.1 Desulfuromonadaceae bacterium
ACACCGCTGGGAATCAAAGCCAAAGAACTAATGGATATGGGGGCACTGGTTTCTGATGGGATTGTGATAGGCATAATTGAGGAACGGTTAGCCAAGTCTGATTGCGAAAAGGGTTTTATTCTGGATGGTTTTCCCCGGACAATCAAACAGGCCGATGAGTTGAAAAAGTTGCTGCAGGCCCGTGGTAAAGACATCGATCATGTCATCTCTGTTGAAGTTGACAAGGAAGAGCTGCTGGCAAGAATTACCGGTCGACTTACCTGTCGTGGTTGCGGGAAAGGTTACCATAGGGATTTTGATCCACCAAAGGCAGGCGACAGTTGTGACAGCTGCGGCGGGGAACTCTATCAGCGTGATGACGACAAAGAAGAAACAATGCGTATGCGCTTGGACGTATACGAGCAACAAACTGCACCTCTTGCAGCTTACTACGCAGAAGACTCTCTGCTTAGAACCATCAATGGTAGTGGAACTATCGAAGGTATTCAGCGAAAACTTCTAGATATACTAGGAAGAAGGTTAGAGAATATGCTGAGAAAAATTAATCACATCGGTGTTGCAGTGCATAATCTGGAAGAAGCGATGTCCTATTACGGAGGCCTGCTCGGCATGATCTTCAAGGGCATTGAGGAGGTTGCCGGATATCAGGTCAAAGTGGCCTTTTTCCAGATTGGCGAGTCGAAAATCGAACTACTGGAGCCTACTGGTGAAGAGAGTTTTCTCACTGAGTTTCTAAATAAAAACGGACCAGGAATCCATCATATTGCCTACGAAGTGGATAATATAGAGGTGGCTATCAAGCAACTTGAAGCTAATGGCACAAGAATGATTGACAGAACCCCGCGTCAGGGAGCCCATGGCACGATGATTGCTTTTATCCATCCGGAGAGTAGTCAGGGGATTTTGACCGAACTCTGCCAGGTAGGGAATCTGCTTTAACCGCAATACAGTCAGTTTACGGGTGTTGGACGAGCACATACTGCCATTTGTGCTCCTTTCATTGCCGGGGGGAAGAGCATCCCCCGGCTTATAGCACACCCAAAACTGCCGATCATCATCTCAAGCGGTTATGGAGAGACGGCAGTCACCTTGAGGATAGAGCGGGGGGAAATTGCCGGTTTGGTCAATAAACCGTATAGCTTTAATCTGCAGCAAGAGGTAAGTACCGGGCTCAACCGAAAACTTGGTCTATGTGTAGTCACTCGGTGTAACCCCATGGGCTTTGCACTTCCGGTAAAAAGTTGCTCTGGATACTCCCAACGCTTCACTTGCGATAGCAATGTCCTTATATTTTTCCAGCGTTGTAATAATCAGGAGAGCCTCGCGTTGTGAAATGTTCGAGTTAATTCTGTAATCTACAGATCCAGAATCTACTTCTGCTGCCACAACCTGATTCTTTTCTGACTGGGTAGGTAGAGTAACCGGGGGCGTTTGAGAATATTTGATATTGATTGGCAGATCCTGCGCGGTAATGGCATCACCGGCACAGATCATGGCCGACTCGATGACATTCCTGATTTCACGCCCATTTCCCGGCCAATCGTATCCAATAAGAAGTTCCATCGCCTCCGGCGTGATTGTTGACGGTTGCATATCATGTTTGCGACACAACGATAGCATGGTGCGTTGAATCAGAACCGGGATATCATCGGGGCGCTCTCTCAGGGGAGGTATGTCGAACTTGGCAACACCGAGCCGATAATACAGGTCTGCCCGGAAGGTTCCGCGCAGAATTTCATCGGACAGGGACCGATTTGTTGCCGCGATAATTCTGCAGTTCGTGGATATTTCCTTGTCAGAGCCTACCTGATTAAAGCGCCCAGTTTCCAATACCCGTAAAAGTGCCGCCTGGATCTCCAGGGGCATTTCTCCGACCTCGTCAAGAAAAAGCGTCCCTCCGTTGGCACATTCAAAAAGCCCCTTCCTCCCTCGTGGATCGGCTCCCGTAAAGGCGCCGCGTTCATAACCAAAAAACTTGCTTTCGAAAAGTTCCTTGCTGATTGCTCCGCAGTTTACCGCTACAAACGGGCCAGCGTGCCGTTTGCTCTCCATGTGGATGTAGTTGGCAATAATCTCTTTGCCGGTCCCGGTTTCTCCAATCAACAACACGTTGATCTCCGAGGGAGTGACTCTGGAGATCCGTTCCATGATTTTTTTCAGGTTTTCGTCGGCGGTGACAAACTCTCCGAATGTAGCTACGCAAGATAAATGAGTCGGCTTTGCTGGAAACGACATCGTTGTTGCGGGTGTGCGATGCACCACGAAAAGAGAACCTATCTCCCGCTCCGTACCAGGCAAATAAATCTGCTGTACCTTTTTGGGAGGCTCTTTGTCACTCCCCCCGCTGAGATGGAAATCGCATTCACCCGGATCAATGCCTGGGCTGCTTCTGACAACATTCCCCTTGCTATCCAGGACGATTATCCCGTCTGACGGGTATTGGGATGCATAGTCAGAGAAACCATGGATAAGTTGCATGCGTTCCAGTTCCAGATGAAGTCGCAATTCAGCTTGTATATGTCCCGTCAATGAAAAGGTCAGCCCAAGCGAGTCCTCTCTGTAGTCCTTGTCAAAGGTCGTGAAATTGACGGCTCCGAGAATCTCGTTGTTAAAGGGATCAAGAATGGGAGTTGCAGCACACGACCATTGGTGCCACCCCTCACAATAGTGC
>JBAVTM010000486.1:0-4925 GCA_049696195.1 Desulfuromonadaceae bacterium
AACCACACCACCTGGCTGACTGCAACCGGGTGGGAAGATAGGATAAGCCGTGCGGTAGCTCAATTTCTTCTCGATCTAAAACCTGCTTGGGACTGCGTACAGTTTGATTCGGTTGATGTTGATAACATTGCTATCAACACTACGGTAACATACCTGACGGAGAAGGGCTTCCTGGTACGCAAGAAGCCGCTCCACAACTGTTGGAAAATAGTACTCCCGTCAACATGGGAAGAGTACTTGATGCTGCTTTCCCGATCACACCGCAAACAGTGCCGCAGCCTCCATCAACGGTACTTCGAAACGGGACGGATACTGGTACATAAAATATCGAGCACCGTAGACTTCCATCGGGGTTTTGATATACTCCTGCAACTTCATAGCACCCGCTGGAGCGAACCGACTAAACCACTGGGTTGTTTTAGCGACCAAAGGTTCCGTAAGTTTCATGAAACGGCCGCCATGGAGTTACTGAAACGCAACCAATTACTGCTCGTGTGGTTGGAATACGAAGGCAGACCCATCGCCGTGGAGTATCAGTTCATTGGCAAAAAAACGGTCTATTCTTACCTAGCAGGAATGGATCCTTCGGTTACCGAATTCTCTCCGGGCAACCTTTCCATACTGGCCTCGATTCAGGCTGCATTTGCGCATGGCTGTGAATCATATGATTTCTCGCGCGGCGACCAGCCATACAAGGCTCACTGGCGCGCCACCCCCACGGCTTGCAACGATGTCCGCATCTGGCCGAACGACCTTTCAGGCCGACTGGAGCATGCCGCGTGTGGCGTGATCAATCTGGCTGAACTGGGAAAAAAGTGGACTGTTCAATGGATCAAATCCATGGTTTCTCCGCATTTTATACAAGTCTGGCGGCAGGTCCATTATACTGTGACCGGGAAGCGCAAAGGACCTCGTAGAGTTGGAAGTTCTGATTGAGAAACAGGTGTTTGCATGGCATTGACTACTGACATTATTAACGTCCTCTCTTTGCTGTTTCATGGCAAATGGCGTGAGTTCATCTTCCGCACGCGGGTCCACCTTCAAAAGATCGACCTGAAGAACACATACCTTGATGAGCTGAACCTCCCGGAGGATCGCTGCCACTACTACGCCAATTCCGGCGGTCCCCACCTCGACAAGGTGCTCAAGGCCTTGAAGATAACAGCGCAGGACTGTATTGTGGATTTCGGGTCCGGCAAGGGGGGTGCGCTCATCACCCTGTCCCGCTATCCATTTGCCAGAATCTCAGGCGTGGAGATATCACCTGAACTGGCAGTCATCGCAAAACAAAATCTCCACAAGTTCAACATCAGGAATGTCACGATGAACGTCTGTGATGCAGCAGATTTCATCGAACTTGACGAATACAATTATTTCTATTTTTTCAGTCCCTTTCCTGCCGCTGTCATGAGTGCAGTTATAAGAAACATCTGCGCTTCATTGACAAACAACCCCAGGAAGGCGTCTATTATTTATTTCAATCCGGAATGTCACGATGCTGTAGTAACGGACTCACCCTTTGTAAAAATAAACGAATTCAACCATCACGAGCTTAAGTTTTATATATATTCCAACAGGCCATGACGATACACACCGGCCCCGATATTTTCCGGCGCATGAATATCGACACTAGTCTGCAGACGACGGTTGTTCAACTATGACAGAAATTGCCGGAAACATACTTGGATCGGCCCGCAAACTGGTGTGCGCGCCCATTAACCGTCTTATCAACAGCATCGATCCGCCAGTAATCGTTCTGGTTTACCACCGCATCACGACACTCCTGTCGGACCCGGAGATGCTGGCTGTTTCACCGGGCAACTTCCGTACACAGATGCAGTACCTGAAAGACAGGTATCCCATTGTCAGATTCGAAGAGGATTGGGCGGAGGCAGCAAAGCCGGCAGTATGCATTACCTTTGATGACGGCTATGCCGACAATGCGCTGGAGGCGTTGCCGATCCTTGAGGAAGCAGGGGTACCGGCTACCTTCTTCGTCAGTACCGGAACTATCGGCACCAGGTCGGAGTTCTGGTGGCATGAACTGGAGCGCATCATCCTGAACGGTCAGAGCCTCCCTCCCAGTTTCACCCTGGAAGTCGGCCGTTTCAAGAGGACATGGGCGACCGGCAGCGTCAGTCTGCGGCAGGAGTTTTTCCGCGAAGCAGTGCAACTGATGACGAACGCCGACACACTGAGCCGTAACGACCTGCTCAACCAGATTCGCGCTACGTCAGGGATCAATGCGGAGAGTGCCGGCGACACTCACCGTACCATGTCGATTGAAGAGCTCCGGCGCCTGGCATCAAGCCGCTGGGCGACCATCGGCGCCCATACCGTGACCCATACCCAACTCTCCTCCCTCACTACTGACGCTCAAAGAGCGGAGCTGGAAACGTCCAAACGGGAGCTGGAGAACTGGCTCGGCAGGGAAACGAAGGTTTTCTCCTATCCATACGGTCGGCGCTGCCATTACACGCAGGAGAGTATCGCATTATGCAGAGAGGTCGGGTTCTCCAAGGCCGCCGCCAACTTTCCCGGCCAGGCGCACCGCTGGACAGATCCCTATCAAATCCCCCGTCACCTGGTCCGTAACTGGCCATTGGAAATTTTTACCGAGAAGTTGCGGGGGTTCTGGATTCGATGAAGGTTCTCTTTTTCAATGGTTCCGATATTGAGGGGGGCGCTTCACGCGCTGCAACCCGCCTACTGCAAGGTGTCCGAGCGCAGGGGAGTGACGCCCGGCTCTACGTGCAGAGAAAATTCGGCGACGATCCGCTGATCGACGGACCCCGCTCACTGCTTGGTAAGGCTTTCGGCTTTGTACGGCCAACGATCGAACAGCACATGTTCGGCATTTCACCAAAAAAAGTGAATGGGCCGTTCTCTGCCTCATTTCTGCCGGACGGGCTGGCGGCACAGGTGGCCGGGATGGCACCCGATATCATACATCTCCACTGGGTAGCCCGCATGATGCGCCTGGAAACGCTGCAACGCCTGGGCGTGCCGATTGTATGGACCATGCATGATTCCTGGGCTTTTACCGGCGGCTGTTATCTGCCCGGTGATTGCACCCGCTACCGTGAGTCGTGCGGGGCATGCCCGGTCCTCGGTTCTGCGGGGGGGCTGAATGATCTATCGAACCGGATCTGGCAGAGGAAACGGAAATCCTGGCAACGTTTGAATATGACTATTGTTGCCCCAAGCCGCTGGATGGCCGCGTGCGCACGGGAAAGTTCGCTCTTTTGCAATTCACGCATTGAAGTCATTCCCAACGGGCTTGACGTGAACCGCTTCAAACCGGTTGACCAGCGCACTGCGCGTGATATCTTATCCCTTCCGCAGGACAGAAAGTTGATCCTGTTCGGCGCAAAGTCGGCCACAAAGGACCGAAACAAGGGATTCCACCTGCTCGTGCAGTCGCTGCAGGAGTTGAGCAGCGGCAGTGAGCACAATGACGCAATTGAACTGCTCGTCTTCGGCTCGTCGGAACCGGACCCGCCACCGGCCCCCGGCTTCATGACGCATTACCTGGGGTGGCAGCACGACGATGCGGCTCTTGCGTTACTCTATGCTGCAGCAGACGTTTTCGTCCTGCCGTCCCTTCAGGAAAGCCTCGGGTATACTGCCATGGAAGCAATGGCATGCGGCACCCCATGCGTTGCATTCAACCAGGGGGGGGTACCTGATTTGGTCGACCACCTACAAAACGGCTACCTGGCACATCCGTATGAACCGGTCGATCTGGCACGGGGAATTGCCTGGGTGCTGGAGAATGAAGGGCGCCGGAAGAGAATGTCGCTACAAGCACGGCAAAAGGTGGAACAGGAGTTTACCGTGGAAAAGGTTGCTGAACGACATATAGCGCTCTACCGGGAACTTTCACGACATGGCTAACATCGACCCTGAATTTCCAGTTATTTCTATCATCACCCCCTCCTACAACCAGAGCGCATTCCTGGCCGAAACCATCGAGAGCGTCATCGGCCAGGAGGGCGACTTTGCAATTGACTACATTATCGTAGATGGCGGATCGAGTGACAACTCCGTTGATATTATCAAGAGTTATGATGCCCGCCTACGCCGGGGAGAATGGCCGGTCCGGTGCCGGGAGATTACCTGCCGGTGGGTGAGCGAACGGGACAAAGGACAAACCGATGCCCTCATAAAGGGTTTCCGGATGGCACGGGGAGAAATACAGGCATGGCTTAACTCCGACGACACCTATCTGCCGGGGGCCTTGCAGACAGCAGCCGGTTTTTTCCGTCACTATCCGGAGAACGGTCTGATGTATGGGGATGCCGACTACATTGATGCCGAAGGAGCCATCATCGGCAGCTGTTGTACCGAAGAGTTTGACCTTGGCAAACTGGCCGCCGCCACCATCATCTGCCAGCCTGCGGCCTTTTTCCGGAGAGCCGCTTTCGAGGCGGTCGGCGGGCTGGACGAGATACTCGATTTCGTGATGGATTACGATCTCTGGATCAAAATCGGCAGGCGTTTTCCCTGCACTCATGTCCCTCACCTGCTCGCAACCTACCGACTGCACGAGACATCCAAGACCATCTGCATTGATACGCTTTACAAGAACAGCGAGGAGGCTCTGGCTGTCACACTACGTTATTTCTGCTGGGCGCCGCTGACCAGGGTCTATACCTCCTGCAGCATCCGGTGCAAGTCCCGTCTGCCGGGCATGCTCGCCAGGAATCGATATGCGGCGGCAGCCGCAGCTATGCTGTGTTCATTCTTCCGCTCCCTGTACCTTAATCACGGATTTCATCGCAATGATCTGAAGCTGCTGACCGGGGCAAACTTCCGTAAACTACTCAAGAGCAGGCTGGAAATCATGACCAGCCACAACAACGACAAACCTTCGAGAAAACCATGAAGATCTGCCTGATTGCCCCTATTCCCCCTTTTCGAGG
>JBAVTM010000487.1:0-3431 GCA_049696195.1 Desulfuromonadaceae bacterium
GTGTATGAACTGCAGGGTGACCGGACAAAAGCACTCGCCTTTTATGAGGAAGCTGCAGTTCTCGCCCCTAAAGACGAGATGGCCTGGCTTAACCTTGCGGTACTGTCCGCGAAGCAGGGCAGTACAACGAGGGCTGTCGAAGCGTTCGAGAAGCTGAAGCAATTGAATCCGTTGCGTGCGAAAGCGGTCGAGCCGTATATTTTCAAGAAGCAGTAGTCGTGTGTTGACACAGCCGGCCAAACCGCAGATGACGGACTGTTTCGAACTACTTCATTCCACAGGGAGCCTTGTATGAAACGAGCAACGCAAATGATCCACGGCGGCCCGACGATCGACCAGCAGACCGGAGCGCTCGGGGTGCCGATCTACCAGATATCGACCTATCGACAGACCTCGGTCGACCATTTCAGCAAGTATGACTACGCCCGCGGCGACAACCCGACCCGCGAAGCGCTGGAAGATACGATTGCGACCCTGGAGTGCGGCACGCGCTGTCTGGCCTTCGCTTCCGGCATGGCCGCCATCTCCACGACGCTGATGATCTTCTCCCCCGGCGACCATCTGGTGGTCTGCGACGATGTCTACGGCGGCGCCTACCGGGTGCTCTCGACGATCTTCAGCCGGATGGGGATCACTTCCACCTTCGTCGATGCCACCGATCTCGCGGCCATTGAAGCCGCGATTATACCGGAGACAAAGGGGATTTATCTCGAAACACCATCCAACCCGCTCCTGAAGGTTACCGACCTGCGCGGAGCCGTTGACATTGCCCGCCGACACGGGATCATCACCCTGGTGGACAATACGTTCATGACCCCCTACCTGCAGCGTCCGCTGGAACTCGGCTGCGACATCGTCCTGCACAGCGGCACCAAGTTCATCAACGGCCATAGCGACGTGATCTGCGGCTTTGCCGTTGTCAGGGACACAGAACTGGGGCAGCGCATCCGTTATATCCAGAATGCCTTCGGCACCGGTCTGGGGCCGCAGGATTCATTCCTGACGCTGCGCGGCGTCAAGACTCTCAAGGTCAGGATGGATCAGAGCCAGCAGAACACCCTCGCGGTCGTCGCCTGGCTGAAACGGCATCCGCGTGTTACCGCCGTTCACTATCCGGGACTCCCCGAGCATCCCGGCCACGCCATCCATAATGCCCAGGCCGACGGGCCGGGGGCGGTCTTTTCGTTTGAACTCGATTCGTATGAAACGACCAAGAGACTCCTGGAGAATTCGCATCTGGCGGCTTTCGCGGTCAGCCTGGGAGGGGTCGAGAGCATCATCTCCTACCCCGCCAGAATGTCGCACGCCTCCGTGCCGAAAGAGGAACGGGAGCGCAAAGGGATCACCGATACGCTGGTACGGCTCTCGGTCGGCCTTGAAGACCCGGACGACCTGATCGCCGATCTTCAGCAGGCGATCGGGTAGAGAGCGTGAAGATCCGTATCAACGAAACATCGACTGTCATCGAGGATGGTCTGACGCTCGGAAGGGTAGCGGAACGTCACAAGGCGGGAGCCGACGTGCTGATCCTGAACGGCTTTCCGGCCCCGGCAGATACCGTGCTGAACGACGGAGACGAACTCTTTCTGATCCGGCGCGGTGAAGTGCCGACCGAGGAAGAGCTGGAGAGTCTGATGGCGTCCCGGCACACCCCCGGCGTACATGCCCGCCTTAAAATGGCCTCGGTCGGCATTGCCGGTGTCGGCGGCCTCGGATCGGCGGTGGCGGTTGCCCTGGCGCGTGTCGGCGTCGGGCGACTGGTGATCGCTGACTTTGACGTCGTGGAACCCTCGAACCTCAACCGGCAGCAGTATTTTATCGACCAGATCGGCCACTACAAAGTTGACGCACTGGTCTCCAACCTGCAGCGGATCAACCCGTACGTATCCGTTGAAGCACATTGCGTGCGGCTCGACCCGGATAATATTCCTGAGGTTTTCTCCGACTGCCTGATCGTCGTTGAAGCCTTTGACCGCGCCGACATGAAGGCGATGCTGGTAAACAGGGTACTTGAATCGATGCCGCAGAGCACCATTGTCGCCGCTTCCGGGCTGGCCGGGTACGGACCGAACAACAGCATCGAAACGCGCAGGGTATCGCCGCGCCTCTACCTGATCGGTGATGCCGTTTCGGAAGCGGCACCGGGTAACGGCCTGATGGCACCGCGCGTCGGTATCGCCGCACATCATCAGGCCAATCAGGTCATCAGGATTCTGTTGGGGGAAGAACAATGAGTACGATTGCCGTAGCCATGAGCGGAGGGGTCGATTCCTCCGTCACCGCGGCTCTGCTGAAACAGCAGGGACATGAGGTCATCGGCATCACGATGCGTCTTTTTGCCCCGCACAGCAGCGGCATCGGATCGGCAGTCCACGATGCCGCCGTTGTGGCGGGTCATCTGGGGATTCCCCACCACGTTGCCGACTTTGCCCCGGATTTCAGCAGGCTGATCATCGGCGACTTCATCGAGGAATACCGGCTCGGGCACACACCCAACCCGTGTGTTCGCTGCAACCGTTATATAAAATTCGGTCTGCTGCTGGAGAAGGCGCGCGAACTCGGGGCAGAACTGCTCGCAACCGGACACTACGTCAGAAAGACGGTCGATCCGGACGGCACCTGCCACCTCCGGGTTGCGGAGTACGCCCGCAAAGACCAGTCGTATTTCCTTTATACGCTGACCCAGCAGCAGTTGCGGCAGGTGCTGTTCCCGCTCGGCGAGGTCGCAAGCAAGGATGAAGTACGCCGTTTGGCGCGCGAATTCGCTCTTCCGGTCGCGGACAAGAGTGACAGCCAGGAGGTCTGCTTCATTCCGAATGATGATTATGTCGCCTTTCTGGAAGGGAGCGGGGCGTCAGGCGGGGCCGATGGCGACATCATCCACCTGAACGGGCAGATTGTCGGCCGCCATCATGGCACACACCGCTACACGATCGGCCAGCGCAAGGGGTTGGGAGTCGCCTGGAGCGAGCCGCTCTATGTGACGGCGATTGATGCGGCACAAAATATCGTTGTGGTAGGGGAGCAGCAGCATGTATTTGCGTCCGGCCTGCAGGCGGAAGCCGTCAGCTGGATCGGTGCGCCGGAGGGGAAGGAGTTTGCCGCGTGCTGCAAAATCCGCTACCGCCATCAACCGGTGAGCTGCCGGGTGCGGCTGCTGGAGGGAGAGTGCTGCGATGTCCGTTTTGACCAGCCGCAGAAAGCGATCACTCCCGGGCAGGCGCTGGTTTTCTACCGGGGGGATGAAGTGCTGGGAGGGGGGCGGATCGTGAGTTCATGCGGCTAGGATAGCGTCGGCTCTACGTAGAACTAATATGCTGTAACATTTAAACAACGTAGGTTGGGCAAAGCTGGCGTGCCCAACGGAATCGGCGGCATGTTGGGCACGGCATGAAAACGCCTTAGCCCAACCTACGAAAAATCATGTGTTA
>JBAVTM010000488.1:0-3118 GCA_049696195.1 Desulfuromonadaceae bacterium
GGTCAAGACCGGTCTCACCCCTGATGCGGGGGGATGCCTGATTGCCCTGGCGGAACGGAAGGGGACGCGCGTACTTCTGGTAATGCTGCATACCCGCAACCGCTGGCACGATGCCGCAGCCATGCTGGACCGGGCATTTTTCCGGAAAGGAACGGTGCCATTCGCGAACAGCAGTTCTGTTGAATTACGGGGAATCGGCAACGAGGAAGAGGAAAACTGAAACAATGTGAGAATGAAAAAAAGGAGCGGTTCCGCTGACGTTCTTCTTCAGAGGAGCGACTCGCCGATGATCCGCACCCGGGGGCCGTTCTTCAGCCGGGTGAATGTGCCGCTGTCCTCCTTTTCTCCAAGTACCCATTCGTAGAGGGTGCGGGCATCCTGGAGCTGGAGTTGGCGGGGGAACCTGTAGTATTTCTGCTGCATCTCCTCATCGTAGAGGCCGACGCAGCCGTGCGACGCGGGGAATCCGGGCAGGTCGCGGCCATGGATCCAGAAATCGATGCCGTGGTCGTTGACGAAAAACCGCAGCGCATAGTGCATCGGGTAAGGGATGTTGGTCTTTTCGATCTTGTAGAGCGACGACCGGTGCCGGCGGCTGAAGGCGTCGACCCGGAAAGAGCCGGCGGGGGTCCGGTGCTTCCGGTTGCCGGAAGCAATGGGAAAAGAGAAGACCATCTCGCCATTCTCATAGGCGCCGAGGAACTGTTCGTACAGATCCACCAGGATGAATTTCTCCTCTCGGGCGGCTTTGGGGTAGGTGTCGGGAAGCGGGGAATACTCTTCGATGTCATCGAGGTCCCGGGGGACCTTGATGGATACTCCGGCGGTCAGATGGCGCCGGTCGATGCGGTTGAAGCGGAGCACGTCCAGCCAGCGGTCGCCAAAGAGCGCCTCCGGAGTTTCCCCCTTTTTGATTCTGCGGCAGTCCCAGACAATGGCCGCATCGCCCGGATGGACGACGCTGCAGAGATTGGAGATCTTCCGCGATTCTCCCCGGGCAATTATCGGGGACACGATCGTGAGGATCAGGAACAGCGGCAGCATTCGGAGGATCAGCATGTTTTTTTACCAGGTTCTGATCTTTCCCGAATCGATGTGGACAAAGCCGGCACCCGGATAGTAACCGACTCCCCCCAGCTGCAGGGCGACGGCCGTATGCCTGATCTTGTCGAGGGGGATGCCGGGGATGGCGATGTCAATGGCCTTGCCGATACGGTGGAGACTCTGTTTGGCCACATGCCGGCCGTTTTGCACCAGCAGCGAGTTATAGGCAGGAGAGCGGTAGCCGGAGATGATGTGAATCTCGTTGCCTCCCCCAAGCTTCTTGTCGACAAGGTTGAGATACTCAATGGCATTGACATCCATGGTGGTTGCCTGGTTGGTGTAGTGGCACCGCATGATCCAGTTCAGGGCCTGGAGGGCGTCAAGGTCATACGATCCATCCGGCTTCCGGAACTTGACGGAGAGGCGGTCGTTTGTGTGGGCGTTGAAAAGGGTAAGTGCCCCGGATTCGGGAAGAAGTGATTTTGCGAATGATGCCCTGACCGTGCTAAGGGCTGCTGCACCTGCCACTGCCATGTGAAGAAATGTCCGTCGGGTGATTTTTTTCGTAAACAAGCAGAATACTCCGTATCCAGTATTCCCCCCTATCATTGCATAAAAACAGGTTATTTTTTACCAGTCAACGGACAACCCTGTCAACTCAATTACCTTTAACAATGCCGCGAGTATAGGGGAACAGGCGCTTTGCGGGATAAAAAGGGGACAGGCTGCTTTGTGAGAAAAGCAGCCTGTCCCCTTTTTACCCCGATTCCCGGTCATACAGCCCGGGACCAAGCACAGCGGCAACCTGTCGAAGGCGCTCCAGGCCCTGGATCTCATGGGGGAAGAGCGGAATCTCCGTAATCGGCAGCTGGCCGTACCGCTGCCGCAGCTGACGCAGGTGCTCTTGTTGCTGTTTGCCCTTTTGCGCGAGGAAGGGGGAGTCCGCGGTCATGATCACGTTGTTGACGATCAGATGCTCCACCTTCAGCTCGTAGTGCGCCAGCTCGCGGAAGACGTCATCCAGCTGACGCAACGCAAGCGCCTCCGGAATGGTCACCATCACGAACCGGACGGACTGGCGCAGAAACGTCATGCACAGGCTGGCGAGCGATTCCCACCGCCGCAGCACATCCATCATCGATTCGCGTCGCTCGCCGGATGTCCGCAAGTGCGAGTAGACTCTCGGCGCCATGCGCAGGTGGCGAGCGAGGAGTGACGGGGTGCCCAGCAGGGCCAGCGTCTGCCCCAGGGGCGCCGTGTCCCATACGATGCGCCGGTACCGCCCCTCCAGCGCGAGGCGGCGGACGTAGTCCACCATGAACTCCTCGTTGAGCCCCGGCAGCACGGACGTCATGAACTCGACGAAGGTGTCGTACTCCACGTTCACAAACGCCGAAAAGACGTCGTACACCTCGCGTCCGAAGCGCTCGTCCCACATCGTTCGTACTTCCTCCAGCCCGAGCTCGGTGAGGAAGAGGTGCTTCACAACCTCGTGCCCCGGCTCCGACCGCTGTCGATCGAAGATGTGCGACAACGACGGCGTGGGGTCGGTGGACAGGACCAGTGTTCGCTCGCCGGTCTCCGCGCAGTGGAGCGCCGTGGCCGCGGCGCACGTCGTCTTGCCCACTCCCCCCTTTCCCAGGAACACGCGGATGCCGACGCCGGATAAGCCGTTACCGTTCATTGCTGCTTCCTCCATCATCAGTCCGGCCTCCACATCAAGGGATATAGTAATAATTTATCACTATTTTCATCGATCACATTAAAAAGCGGGTCAGTTTGTGGAAATCTTAAATCTTCCGGACATTATATCCGGCCTGCTACACTTGTTTTTTTACTTTGTTATGGGATAATTATTTGTGTGATCAATACCCCGACAGGGAGCCGCGAACATAATGCACGCTGATCTGATTCTTCTCCATCCGCCGAGCATCTACAAGTTCCGTGAACTCCCGATTTTTTACGGCCCGATCAGCGTCGCCATCCCCTCCTCTTCCATATTCGAGAATTACCCGATCGGCTTCCTGACGATGTCGGAATATCTCAACCGCCAGGGGATATCGGTCAGGATCGT
>JBAVTM010000489.1:0-12481 GCA_049696195.1 Desulfuromonadaceae bacterium
GGAGTCACGGTGTTTCCGATTTCCTCCGCAACCGGCGAAGGTGTCGATCTGTTACTGGATGAGATTGCCAAGCGTTTGTGGGGTCCGCCGGAAGAGGTGTGGTGATGCGGAAGAAACTGCTCAGAACAGTTAAACGGGTTGTCATAAAAATAGGGAGCAGAGTGCTGACCGATTCAGCCGGCGCTCTGGATATGGCTGTCATCGGCAGAATCTGCGATGAAATCTCCGCCCTGCGCCGGCAAGGGCTGCAGGTCATCGTCGTCTCCTCCGGAGCTATTGCGGCCGGTAGAAGCGAACTGGGACTGACGGATAAACCGCGGACCATTCCACACAAACAGGCCGCTGCTGCAGTGGGGCAGACCCGTCTGATGCAGGCGTATGAAAGGTCCCTGGCTCCCCATGAGCTCAAAACGGCTCAGGTGCTTCTAACCAGCGAAGACCTCGGAAGTCGTCAGCGTTTTCTTAATGCCCGGGCAACCCTCGATGCTCTGCTTGGCTTTGGAATCATTCCGATAATCAACGAAAACGACACCGTTGTTGTTGATGAGATCAAGTTCGGCGATAACGACAACCTGTCGGCATTGGTCACCAATGTTGCGGAGGCACATCTGCTGCTGATACTGACCGATATTGAGGGGTTCTACAGTGCAGACCCGCACATTCATCCGGATGCAACACTGATCCCGTTGATCAAAGGGATCACTCGCGAGGTGGAGCGTGCTGCCGGCGGTTCCGGTTCAACTGTCGGCACCGGGGGCATGGCGACCAAGGTGGCCGCCGCCAAAAAAGCCGGGAAAAATGGTGTTGCGACCATAATGGTGTCCGGTAAGCGGAGTGGAATTATTGTTGCTGCCTTGCAGGGGGAGGAGGTTGGGACTCTGTTTCTCCCTTCCGATATCGGGCTTAATCGCCGAAAACACTGGATCGCCTATACCTTGCGGCCTTCCGGCAGAATAATTGTGGATGACGGTGCACGGAATGCGCTGCTGAAGCAAGGGAAGAGCCTGCTTCCCTCCGGAGTTGTTCGTGTTGAAGGGCGGTTTGAACGGGGAGCATGTGTCAGGCTGTGTGGATTGGATGGTGTTGAGTTTGCCCGGGGGTTGTCCGACTATTCCAGCGGTGAATCAACCCGTCTGGTTGGCTGTAAGAGCTCGGAAATAGAGGGGATTCTTGGCTATCATTATGGCGATGTGATCATGCATCGGGACAACCTTGTTCTGCTCTAAATATATCAGGGCCTCAGGGAACGGTTGTCTCTGAGGCCCCTATTGTACAACAAAGAATTTGCTACTGTACCTGTACGACCTCGCCGTTTGAAAGCGCGCGCTCCTTCTCCCGGCTTTCTTCTTCAAGCTTGACGCGGGCCAGGCGTTCCAGCTCCGTCTTTGCTTCCGCTACGCCCTCCATTTCCCGTTTCAATTCGGCTCGTTCGCGGGACATCCTATCTGAGCTGACTTTGCGGGCCGCGTTCTGCAGACGTATGTCAACCGCAAGTTCCTCCCCTTTTTGCCGGCGACTTGCCAGCACCTTCAACTCCTCTTCAACAGACGTCCTCAGGCTGCTTTCAGGAAATTCAGATGTAAACTGGGCTACAGACTGTGCCGCACGTTCATTATCCCCGGATTTGAGGCTGGCACGGGCGACAAGAAGCAGAGTTACATCCCTGAGGGGAGAGTCCGGAAAAACCTGGTTCAGTTGATCACATTTTTCTATCGCCAACAGGTAATCGTTCTGCTGGAAGGCGTTAAATGCATCGATAAAGACGGTCGAGTCATCAATTCCGGCGGAGTATCCGGGGGCGAACACCAAAAGAACAATGCTCAGTGCCAGAATGATCTGACGTATCGTTCTGGGTATACGTTTCACCGGATCAGTCAACAAAACTTTTTAATTTTTTACTGCGGCTCGGGTGCCGCAATTTGCGTAAGGCTTTCGCCTCAATTTGACGAATCCGCTCACGCGTAACTTCAAAGTCCTGGCCAACCTCTTCGAGTGTATGGTCACTTTTTTCGCCGATGCCAAACCTCATACGGAGAACTTTCTCTTCACGCGGCGTCAGCGTGGCAAGGACTTTTGCAGTGCTTTCCGAGAGGTTGTTTTTGATGACCGCTTCAATCGGGGAAATGACCCCTTTGTCCTCGATAAAATCTCCCAGGTGAGAATCCTCTTCTTCTCCGATTGGAGTTTCAAGCGAGATCGGTTCCTTGGCGATCTTCAGGACCTTGCGCACCTTGTCGAGCGGGAGCTGCATGCGTTCGGCAATCTCTTCCGGGGATGGCTCGCGCCCATTTTCCTGTACCAATTGGCGGCTGGTACGTATCAATTTGTTGATGGTCTCGATCATATGGACCGGAATACGGATGGTGCGAGCCTGATCGGCAATAGCACGGGTAATGGCCTGACGGATCCACCAGGTGGCATAGGTCGAAAATTTGTAGCCGCGTTGATATTCAAACTTATCTACCGCCTTCATCAGGCCGATATTTCCTTCCTGAATGAGATCGAGAAACTGAAGCCCGCGGTTGGTGTATTTCTTTGCAATCGATACAACGAGTCGTAAGTTTGCTTCAATAAGTTCGCTTTTTGCGATGCGGGCTTTGCACTCCCCTTCTTCGATCGCCTTGAGCGCCGCAGCAAGATCACGCGCCTTGAAGCCGGATTCCTGCTCTACTTTCTGGATCTTGCGCGCAGCGGTGCGAAGACGCTTCTCCATCTTCACGGTTTCTTCTTCGTCTAATTTGAGCCTGTTGAGTTCTGTCGTGCATTTTTCATCTTCATTTTGCAGTTTATCGAGCAGTGACTTCAATTTTTCCAGCGGGATAATCTTTTCAAGATCGGATAGCTCGGCCTGCAGCTTGTCTACTCTGCCGGACAGCTCCTTCAGGCGTTCGGCAACCTTGTTGGTATGACGATCTTTCAGCCGCAGCGATTTCAGAAGGTCAGCCTGACTATCTTTTCCATCAGACAACTTTTTTTCGAGTTCTTTTTTCTTTGCAGGTGATTTAGCCGCTGCCACTGCTTCAGAAAGTTCGATCAACAACTGATCCTGTGCAACAATTGCATCGATAATCTCAAGTATTCTGGTCTTCTGAACATCTTCTTCATCTTCCTCAAGTTCTTCCTCTTCGACTTCCTTGCTGACTTCCGAAGGGGTCATCTGGAATTTACGAAGCCGTTCACCCAGGGAGAGGACTTCCTTGACAGTGATCGGAGTATTGAGAATTACGCCGGCAACGTCACGCTCGCCATCTTCAATCCTTTTGGCAATCTCAACTTCACCTTCACGGGTAAGAAGAGAGACCGAACCCATTTCGCGCAGATACATCCGGACGGGATCACTGGTGCGTCCGATGGAACCAGGTTCAAATTCCACCTCCTCCGATTCACCTTCGGCCTCTTCATCATCGTCAAGATCGCTCTTCATTTTCGGAATCTTGATCTTCTGGGCAGAATCGACAATTTCTATGTCCAGGTCTCCAAACATACCCATAACGTCGTCAATCTGATCGGTGGCTATGTCAGGAGGGAGTATGTCATTGACCTCGTCAAACGTTAAGAATCCCTTTTCCTTGCCGATATCGATCAGCTGTTTAACGTCATCCATGTTTTTCTTTGCCATGTGTATTCACCTCAAGGGAGCAGCAGTTTATGGTTAAAGTTTCGATTTGCGTGTGCGCAGAGTGTCAGCCTGCTTCAGAAGCAGGCCGTATTCGTCACTGCCTGGGTCCAGTACCGCCAGGCGGGCGGCTATATCTTTGATCGATCCGAGCTGCTTCTTTTCATGGCTCCGTGTACACTGATCGAATACGGATCGCCACTCAATATCGGCCAGATATCCATCTGAAACCATAATCCGTGAAAAAAGTGTTTTTTGCTCCGGCTTTTCTATTGTTTCCGTCAGTTGACTCAAAACCTGGCTTTCATCTGAACCGGTCAGGCGGTCAAGCAGCAGACGGGCAAGTTCAAGATAGTCATCACTGAAGATAGTTTCAAGGCCAACCCGTACTATTTCTTCTCTTGCATCAGGGTAATTCAGCAATAATGCCAGCATGGTGTCCTGGACATTGTTGCCTGGCAGTGCTGTTTTGTCCTGGCTTGACGGGGTGGCCTGGCTCGAGAGGTTCCCCCCGCCCATGCGTTTGCGAAATGCATGGGTCGTTATCCCAAGCAATCTGCAAATTTCCTTCTCATATAAATCCCGTTCAATTGAATCGGCAATCTTGCGGAAACGGGGGACAATGTCGTCGATGATCCGAACTTTGCTGTCGACGCTATCGGGTGGAGTTTCAGCCAGAAGTGAGCGAACGAAATATTCAAAAGCCGGACGTGCCTTGTCACGCAGAGCAGCAAAGGCTTCGCTGGAATGTGAGGCCAGAAAACTGTCAGGATCATCGCCGGTAGGTAAAGAAATGACATACGCCGGAATGCGTTGTTCGAGAAAAAGCTCCATCGAACGAATCGTTGCTTTTTTTCCGGCATTATCGCTGTCGAACAGAGTGTAGACCCGTTCAGCATGGCGTTTTACCAGTCCGGCGTGGGTGCCGGTCAGTGCCGTCCCGCAGGTTGCAACTACGTTTTGTACTCCGGCCCGGTACAGAGCCAGATGATCGAAGTAACCCTCGACAATAATGACGGCATTCCCGGTTCTGATTGATGGTAGTGCCATATCCAGACCGAAAAGCACGGAGCTCTTGTGGTAGAGCGGCGATTCGGGAGAGTTGATATATTTCGGCAGAGTCGAATCCAGTACCCGTCCCGCAAAAGCTATTACCTGGCCACGAGCATCCCGGATTGGGAAGATCAGGCGGTTGCGGAAAAGATCATACCAGCCGGAATCGGATTTGCGGACTATACCGAGTTTAAGCGCACTATCGAGATCGACGCCGTTGTTTTTCAGATGTTTTACAAGCCCATCGCGCCGGTCGGGTGCAAATCCAAGCCGATAGGCCTCCGAAATATCGGGTTCTACCGAACGATTGGTAAGGTACTTTCGGGCAGGTTCCCCCTCCTGGCCATTCTGCAGAACAGAGCGGTAAAATGATGTTGTCAGGTCATTAATTCGGAGAAACTGGGCATATTCATCCTGTGATTTTTTTTCAGCAGGGGTAAACTGCCGCTCTTCGATTTCAATCCCGGCTTTTCTGGCAAGCAGTTTAACCGCTTCGGGAAAACTGACCCCCTCAATCTTCATGACAAAAGAGAATACATTCCCGCCGGCGCCGCACCCGAAACAGTGGAAAATCTCGCGAGCCGGATTTACATTGAACGATGGCGTTTTCTCGGCATGAAACGGGCACAGCCCGAGGAAATTGCCACCTGCGCGTCGTAACGGAACATAATCTGACACGACCTCAACAATTGAAAGCCGCTCGGCAACTTCGCGCACCTTCTCTTCAGGTATCATTTCTTCTGACCATCGGCATTGCGCCATTCCGTGAGAAACCGATCACCGGTCTGAGCAAGCATGTCAGCCGACTCTGTCGCACGAATCTTGTTCCGTATCTGCTCAGGCATGAACTTTGAGGTAGCAATGCTAAATACCATGCAAAGCAGCAGGGCTCCCTCGGCAACACCGATAAGTAACCCTCCAAGCCTGTTCAGGCCGCCCATCATGACGAGCCGCAGTGCAGCGGTTATGACATTGCCAATGATATGGGCACAGATACCGGTGATCAGCAGTATGATGATAAAAGCAAGGAACGAGGACAGATGCAGAGGCAGATGAAGCGCGCTTTTTATCGGTACTGCGAGCAGCGGGTGAAATCGGTACGCCAGCCATCCGCCTACAAGAAGACCTGCCAGGGAAGAAGCCTCATTGACAAGTCCCCGAAAAAGGCCCTTGAGAGCAAAGAAGCAGAGAACCGATAAAATGATGATATCAATAAGGTTCATTGTGGTGACAAGACCAATCTACAAAGAAGGGGCTTTTCTCAACGAAAGCCCCTTGACTGTGAAATTCCAAATCCTGATTTCTTCCCGGATTCAAAATCGGGATAAAAATTACGAAACATTCTTGTCGCAGAGACAGCCGATTACGCAAGCAGCTTCCGGACAGCTTCGCTTACAACCTTGCCATCAGCTTTGCCTGCGGTAAGGGGTGTAACCGCCTTCATTACCCGGCCCATGTCCTTGGCACCATGCGCCTCCAATTCCAGAATAACTCGCCCGACAAGCGCGTCTATATCGTCGGGGCTCAACTGGACCGGGAGGAACTCAAGCAGGACAGCCAGCTCCAACTCCTCTTTTTCAGCCAGTTCATCCCGGTTGCCGTCCCGATACATCCGGATGGATTCACGGCGCTGTTTGGCCAGGGTTGATATGACGTCCACGACCGCCCGGTCGTCAAGTTCCGTACGGGTATCAATTTCGCGATTCGTAATAGCCGCACGTACCATGCGGACAGCCGAAAGGCGCAGGTTGTCCCGCGCCTTCATGGCTGCTTTCATCGCATCGTTCAACTGCTCTTTCAATGTCATGCCGTTTTTCCTGACCCCGATGAACGGGATGCTAATCGATCATTTTACGCTGTTTTTTAAGGGCGCGCTTGCGTGCGGCGATTGCCTTCTTCTTGCGCTTGATGCTTGGCTTCTCGAAATGCTCACGTTTACGGACTTCGGAAAGGATCCCCGCTTTTTCGCACTGTTTTTTGAACTTTTTCAGTGCCATTTCAAACGGCTCGCTGTCCTTTATTTTTACTCCTGGCATGTAAAATCACCCCCATTCTTTTATTATTAAAGTAATTAATATATTGTCATCGATAGAAAATTGTTAGTTGTTCACAATAGCACACCGTGCGACTTTGTCAACAAACAAATGTACGAGTAAGGGTCAAGAGTCAAGGGCCAAGGGTCGGGAAGCCTTCTCTGCAATGCCTGAAGTACCGAATCTTCGCCGAAGTTCGTTGTAAACCGCCTCGGGGGGGATATTTTGATGCCCGAGGAGCACAAGAAGATGAAAAAACAAGTCGGCCGTTTCATAAACGATTTCGTCATGAACGCCGCCTTTGGCAGCAATGACAACTTCCGTCGCCTCCTCACCGATCTTCTTGAGAATCTTGTCGATCCCCCCCTGCATGAGGGAGGTGGTATAAGATTTGTCGGTCGGATTGGCCTTGCGGTCGAGTATGACCTGATAGACCGCCTGGAGGATATCACCTTTGTCTGTCATAACCGAACCTCTACCCCTTTATCGCGAAGATATTTCTTTGCCTCTCCGATGGTGTATTCCCGATAGTGGAAGATCGAAGCGGCCAAACAGGCACTGGCCCCGCCGGTAGTAAAGCCTTCGTAGAGATGTTCCAGATTGCCGACGCCGCCGGAGGCGATGACCGGGATTGAAACAGCGTCCACTACGGCGCGGGTCAGTTCGAGATCATAGCCATCCTTGGTACCGTCGCAATCCATACTGGTCAGGAGAATCTCGCCGGAGCCGTAAGACTCCATCCTGACGGCCCACTCGACGACATCAAGGCCGGTAGGTTTGCGGCCGCCGTGGGTATATACCTGCCATCGGTTTTCGCCCGGTATCCGGCGGGCATCGATTGCTACGACCGTGCATTGCGATCCGAAGCGTTCGGCAGCTTCACGTACGAAATCGGGGTTGTCAACCGCTGCGGTGTTAATGGAGGTTTTATCTGCGCCGGCATTGAGCAGGCGGCGGATATCTTCAACAGAACGGATGCCTCCCCCCACAGTCAGCGGCATGAATACCCGCTCGGCAGTCCGCTGAACTACGTCGATAATTATGTCGCGATCATCGCTGGAAGCGGTGATGTCCAGAAAGGTAAGCTCGTCGGCGCCCTGGCTATCGTACATCTCGGCGATCTCGACCGGATCGCCGGCATCGCGCAGTTCCAGGAACTGAACCCCCTTGACGACACGCCCCCCTTTTACGTCGAGGCAGGGAATAATACGTTTGGTCAACATTTTCGGATTTGTCCCTTTGTGAGTGCGATCGCTTCGCTCAGCCTGATCGCCCCGGTATAAACAGCCTTGCCGGTGATGACGCCGGATACTCCTGAGGATTCAATCGCCATCAGGTTCTCGATATCCCTCAGGGTTGAGACTCCACCAGAGGCGATAACCGGAATGGTAATGGATTCGGCCAGTCCCTTGGTTGCCACAAGATTCGGCCCCTGCAGCATCCCGTCCCGGGCGATATCGGTATAAATGATGGCCGAGACACCAAAGTCTTCGAACTTTTTCGCAAGATCGACAGCAGTGACGTCGGTCAACTCGGCCCACCCCTGGACGGCTACCATGCCGTTTTTCGCGTCGATGCCGACCACGATCCGCCCTGGAAACTTTGCACAGGCCTCACGTACCAGTTCAGGGTTGCGCTGGGCGGCGGTGCCGATGATAACGCGGGAAAGCCCCATTGAAAGATATGCCTCGATAGTGGCGATGTCACGGATACCCCCTCCCAGTTGTGCCGGGATAGTGATCGCCTTGAAGATCGCCTCGATGGCTCCCCTGTTTTTCGGTTGGCCGGCGAAAGCACCGTCAAGGTCTACGATATGAAGCAGTTCGGCCCCCTGCTCCTCCCATTCGAGCGCCTGTGCGCCTGGGTTATCGTTGAAAACGGTATCTTTCTCCATCAATCCCTGTTCCAGTCGGACGCATTTTCCTTCTTTAAGATCTATGGCGGGAATTACGATCATTTTAGCTCCGCAAAATTCTTCAGTATTTTCAGACCTATCTCCTGAGACTTTTCAGGGTGAAACTGGGTGGCAACAATATTGTCTTTCCAGACCGATGAACAGAACTCGATCCCGTAGTCTGTTGTCGTGGCCACTACACCGCTGTCATCCGGCTTGACGTAATAGGAGTGGACGAAGTAGACATTGCTGCCGTCTTCGATCCCATCAAAAACCGGCGGACGACGTTTGAACGAAAGTTGATTCCATCCCATCTGCGGCACTTTAAGCTTCTCCCCTGCAACCGTCATATTGTCGGGAAAACGAAGGACGTGGCCGGGGATGATATTCAGTCCGCTATACAGGCCGAACTCTACACTGTCAGTGAACAGCAGCTGCATTCCGACACAGATCCCCAGGAACGGCCTTCCTTCGGCAATAACCTTCAGGATAGGCTCGACAAATCCCCCCTGTTCGAGGTTGTGCATGCAGTCGCGAAAAGCGCCGACACCGGGCAGGACGACCCTTTCGGCGCGAAGTACGACCTGCGGATCATCGGTAACAATCGCCTCGCTGCCGATCTTTTCAAAACCTTTTTGCACGGAACGCAGGTTGCCCATGCCGTAGTCGATGATTGCAATCATGGCTTGCCGGCAATTCTTGAAAAATCGGCAATCTTACCGAACAAACGGGCAATTGTGGTCAGGAGAGCCAGGCGGTTTGCCCGAACCCGCGGATCTTCGGCCATGACCATGACTTTGTCGAAAAAGCGGTCTACCGGCCCGCGCAAGGTGGCAATTTCGGTTAGAGCATCCAGCCAGGCACCTGTTGCAATCAAGCCATCCGTCGAGCTCTTTACCAGCTGAACCGCTTTGTACAAATCACCTTCAGCATCGTCCTGGAAGAGGCTTGGATCGACAGGAACGTCCATACCCTCCTTGATGATGTTGCCGACACGCTTGAATGCCACGGTTAGCGGCTCAAAGTCCGGGTTGGTCTTGAATTCTGCCAGCGCGGCAATACGTGCCCTGACATCGACAAGGTCATCGAACCCGGCGGCGATAGCGGCATCTACGGCATCAGTGTCGAACGATCCACCCAGCAGGTTGGTAAAGCGCGCGCGGAAAAATTCCAGCACATCGTCTGCAACCTCCTCTTTCGGGCGGGTCAATTTGGCCGCCAGAAGCTCCAGAGAATGATCTATCTGTCTGCGCAACGACAGGCGATACCCTTTGTCGAGGATGATGGAAATGATGCCGATGGTCGCACGCCGGAGTGCATACGGGTCGGTGGCTCCGGTCGGTATCAGCCCGACCCCGAAACAGCCGCAGATCGTATCCAGTTTGTCGGCGATCGATACGAAAGCACCAATGTCCGATGCGGGGAGTTCCCCTCCCGCCTGGGTCGGCAGGTAATGCTCGGCAATGGCGTTGGCAATGTCGGCAGCTTCGCCTTCCAGCAGGGCGTATTCACGCCCCATGATCCCCTGTACTTCGGGAAATTCGCATACCATGGCGGAGACCAGGTCGGCCTTGCAGAGCCAGGCGGCACGGGAGGTCTGCGCCTTGACAGCCGGATTGATCTGGTCGGCCAGCCCTTCGGCCAGAGACCTGAAACGTTCCATCTTCTCAAATGATGTCCCCAGCCTCTGCTGGTAGACGACTTTTTTGAGCGATTCTACCCGGTCATCGAGGCGAACCTTTTGATCCTCCTCAAAGAAAAAGCGGGCATCGGATAAACGGGCGCGCAGAACCCGCTCGTTCCCTTTGACGACGACCGTGGGATCTTCGGTCAGGGTGTTGTTGATGGTTATAAAGCCGGGGAGCAAACCTCCGTCGGCATCAACAATCGAAAAATAGCGCTGGTGGCTGCGCATGGAGGTAATCAGCACCTCTTTGGGGACCTTCAGGAATTCGGAGGAGAAGGTGCCGTGAACGGCGCTTGGATATTCGACCAGATAGGTGACCTGCTCCAGTAACTCTTCGTCGGGCAGCAGATGACCACCGGCAGCGGCGGCGACACGGTGCGTTTCACGGCGGATAATCTCCTTGCGCTTCTCCGGATCCGGGATGACAAAATGCCGCTCACATTCGTCCAGATAACTTGCGAAATCGCTGACCGGGAAGGTTGTGTTGGCCATGAAGCGGTGGCCGCGCGAGATCTTGCCGCTCTCAATCGTGCCGAAGGAGAAGGGGACAATCGTGCCGTCGAACAGCGCCACGATCCAGTGAACCGGCCGGGCGAAACGCACATCTCCATCCCCCCAGCGCATCGATTTTTTGAAGGGGATGTTCGCGACCAATGCCGGCAGCAGTTCCGTCAGGATTTCATAGGTCGGGCGGCCGACCTCCTGCTTACTTACGAACAGGTACTCACCCTTGTCGGTGGTGATCGTCTGTAGGGCGGCAATATCGACTCCCTGCCCGCGGGCAAAGCCTTCGGCTGCCTTGGTCGGCTTGCCGGAAGTGTCGTAGGCTGCCTTGAGCGATGGCCCGGTGGCGGTGATCTCGGCGTCCGGCTGTACCGCCGGAATTCCCTTCACTACCAGCACCAGGCGGCGAGGTGTCGCCAGAGTTTTTATTTCGCCGAAAGAGAGGCGGGCGATTGCAAGCTCCTTGGTGATGATCGCTTCCATCTCCGCGGTAGCGCGTGGTATAAATCCGGCCGGAATTTCTTCGCAGCCGATTTCAAGAAACAGTTCTTTCGTGTTCATCAGGCGACACCTCCTTTCAACAGTGGAAAGCCCAGGCGTTCACGCATCCGCAGGTATCCTTCGGCACAGACACGGGCCACGCCCCGAACGCGACCGATGTAGGAGGCGCGTTCGGTAACCGAAATCGCCCCGCGGGCATCAAGCAGGTTGAAGGTGTGGGAGCACTTCATGACGTAGTCGTAGGCCGGCAGCACCAGATCCTTCTCAACCAGCCGCAGGCACTCCTTTTCGTACATGGAAAAGAGCTGCAACAGCATGTCGACATCAGCCTCTTCAAAGTTGTGCCGCGAAAACTCGACCTCGCTCTCGTGGTGGATGTCGCCGTATTTTATCCCCTTGACCCACTCCAGGTCATACACATTATCGACCCCCTGCAGGTACATGGCGATCCGTTCACAGCCATAGGTGATCTCCGAAGGTATCGGTTTCAGGTCGATCCCGCCGGCCTGCTGGAAGTAGGTGAACTGGGTGATCTCCATCCCGTCGAGCCAAACCTCCCACCCGAGCCCCCAGGCGCCCAGAGTTGGTGATTCCCAGTCGTCTTCGACAAAGCGGATATCGTGTTTGGCAGGATCGAGTCCGAAGGAGCGGAGCGAATCCAGGTAGAGGTCGAGGATGTTGAGCGGCGAAGGTTTCATGATGACCTGAAACTGGTAATAATGCTGCAGCCGGTTGGGGTTTTCGCCGTAACGACCGTCGGTGGGGCGGCGCGATGGCTCGACGTAGGCCACGTTCCACGGCTCGGGACCAAGTACGCGCAGAAAGGTGGCTGGATTGAAGGTGCCGGCCCCTTTTTCGGTATCATAGGGCTGCTGGATGATGCACCCCTGTCTGGCCCAATAGCCCTGCAGGGAGAGGATAAGATCTTGAAATGTCACGCATGTACCTCCGGATGGGGAGTATGATTAAATGGTGCAGAAAAGAAATGTATCTTTTAGCAGGAATAGCGGCTTCGGTCAAGGTCGCGAAGATGATGACCCGAAAAAAACGGTTTGAAAACCGAGGGGAACAAATCACTCTGGGCACGCTTTTACAAAAGCAGTGAAAGTGACTCAGTGACAAACGTCGCCTGGTCGAGTCTGGCGGCTGGATAGCTGTTGGTGACAGCACAGACTGTTAATCCGGCCGCTATG
>JBAVTM010000490.1:0-1710 GCA_049696195.1 Desulfuromonadaceae bacterium
GGTCGGGATACTCAAAGAAAAAACCGCGGTCTTGCGGTAGGAGGGATCATGAAAATATTACTCGTCGGTGAATATAGAGAAGGAAAACTCCTGGAATCAACATACGAACTGATCGGCTTTGCCAGCCAACTTGGGGGTGAGGCAGCACTGTTGCTGGTCGGCACCGAAAGTCAACTGCCGGAATTTGACGGCACACTCTATCTGGCTGATGTCGGCACATATGGCGAGTTCAATCCGGACCTGCACAAGCAGTTGGTTCTCCAGGCCGTACAGAGAGAGAACCCCGACCATATAGTCTTTCTACATTCGTCATATGGGTGGGATCTGGCGCCACGGGTGGCCGCTGCCTTGAAAATTGCCCAGTTATCCGAGATTACCGGAGTGGTGGAGGGCGGCTTCGAAGTGGGCTGTTGCAACGGCAAGATGCGCCGTACCGTCAAACCTGCTACTGGCAAAGCGGTCCTTACACTCCAGGCGGGCGCCTTCACCGCGCTCAAGGTGGGAAGGGCTCCGCAGGTGCAGCGACTGGAAGTACAAGGAGCGGGCAGGGTTGCTTTTGTCGGTTATGAAGCTGCCGAGGCAAAGGATGTAGACCTTTCCAAAGCCGAAATTATTGTCACTGCAGGCCGGGGCATCGGCAAGAAGGACAATGTACCGGTCATTGCCGCTTTGGCAAAGGCTTTGGGTGGTGAACTCGGAGCCAGTCGTCCGGTTGTGGATGCGGGATGGGTCGAACACAGTCATCAGGTCGGCACAACAGGCCAGACGGTCAGCCCCAAGCTCTATGTGGCGTGCGGGGTAAGCGGCGCCATCCAGCATCTGGCCGGAATGAAGAAATCAGACTTCATAGTCGCAATCAACAAGGATAAAGATGCTCCCATCGGTGAGGTCGCCGATGTACTGATCGTCGCCGACGTCTTGCAGTTCGTGCCGGCACTGACCGAAAAATTGAAAAGCCGTTAGTTGGCGCATAATGCTTGATAGGAGGGTAAACAGTGGAAAACAGGACAATGAAAGCATGGGTCGTGCGGGAGTTGTGCAAGCCGCTCGATATGGAATTCGCCGAAATCCCGGTCCCCGAGCCGGGCCCCGGTCAAGTCCTGGTCCGTGTTGAAGCGGCGGCGCTGAACTTCCTTGACACACTGATGATCCAGGGGCTCTACCAGGTGAAGCCGCCATTACCGTTCACACCGGGAGTGGAGGTCGCCGGTACCATCGTGGCTCCGGGTTCCGGATCTCCATTCCGGGTGGGTGAACGGGTGTTGGGGAACGTCGGCCATGGCGGTTATGCGGAATATGCTCTGCTGGACGACGTCAACGTGACGCGGATGCCTGATTCCATGACCGCTGTTGAAGGTTCGACATTTCCAGTTGTCTACCCGACGGCGTACTCAGCAATGCGCCATAGCGCCAACATCCAGGCTGGTGAGGTTGTTCTGATCCATGCCGGTGCCGGCGGGGTAGGGCTTGCCGCTATCCAGCTTGCAAAAGCCTGGGGCGGTACGGTCATTGCCACTGCAGGAGGTCCTGCAAAGACGGCCATTTGCCGCGAGCATGGTGCCGATTACGCTATTGACTACTCGAACGGGCAGTGGGTGGACAGGGTGAAGGAGATCACAGCCGGCCAGGGGGCGGATATAATTGTTGATCCGGTCGGAGGAGATGTGACCGACCTCAGTCTCAAGTGTCTTGCCTGGTGCGGCCGGTTGC
>JBAVTM010000491.1:0-5309 GCA_049696195.1 Desulfuromonadaceae bacterium
GGCCTGTTGACCACCGCCCTGCTCGACCCGCTGCTCTATTCCATGCTGGATCAGCCGATCCCGTGGGGACGCGACCTGGTGATGGCGGCCGGAGGAATCGGCTGCCTGTACCTGCTGGTCAGATTGCGGGACAGTTTTTGAGTACCTGCACGGACAAACAGGAACCAAAAAAGATGTTTCACGCGGAGACGCAGAGAACGCGGAGCAAACCAGGATCAAAAACATAACGTCTTTCGGTTGAACCATCCGTATTGTTTTACTCTCTCGCTTAGAAGCGCCTACTTTTGGCCGCGTCTCCGCGTGAGACCGTTTTTGTTGTATTTTTTCTCATTTTTGTAATAGGTTCACGTTGTAAGAGACTAAAGAAGGTTGAAGCTGTGATTGAAATTAAGGAAACAGACCTGAAAATCGAGTTCTACCGGGGCTCCGGCCCGGGGGGGCAGCATCGCAATACCACCGATTCGGCGGTGCGAATCCGTCATCTGCCGACCGGAATCGTCGCCCAGGCTTCGGAAAATCGCAGTCAGTTTCAAAACCGTGAGGTTGCCATGGAACGCCTGCGTGTCGCGCTGGAACGCCGAGAGCGCAAGGTCAAGAAGCGCGTCTCCACCCGCGTACCGAAGCGGGCGAAAGAAGAGCGCCTCACCGGCAAAAGGATTACTTCTGAAAAAAAACGCCTCCGCACAACCATTGATTAGCCTGAGCCTGCCGCCTTCACCCCAGATTTCGTTTGACTCAACGCCGATAACACTGTAATTTGTCTGAGTTTATATCCGTACCCGAGAAGCCGCTTTAGCCACGTGCAGAAAATGACTTCGTTAATCCACGCATCTTTTTTATAGAGCCAGGAGCTTGTGATGGTTCGCGCATACCTCTTTCTGGCGGTTTTAATTCCCCTGACAATTCTTTTTTCAGTCAGTGCCATTGTCTCGACTCTCTTTGATTCCAGCGGCCGCGCCTATGCCTTGCACGCGCGCCTCTGGGCGCGGCTGGCCCTGGCGATGAATTGCGTCACCGTAACGCTTTCCGGAACGGAGCATCTTCCGGATGGCCCGGTTATCTTCATGAGTAATCACCAGAGCAATTTTGATATTTTCGCGCTTCTGGCGGCCATGCCTCGCCAAATCCACTGGATCGCAAAAAAAGAACTCTTCGATATTCCGCTCTTTGGCCCCTCCATGCGCCGCGGCGGGTATATTCCGCTGGATCGCGGCGATGGGCGCAAGGCGTTGCAGAGCATGGATGAGGCGGCGGCCACGATTCATCAGGGCAAGAGTGTCGTCCTGTTTCCCGAAGGGACCCGCACACCGGACGGCAACCTGCTGCCGTTTAAACGGGGCGGGTTCATTCTGGCCCGCAAGGCGGCGGTACCCGTGGTTCCGGTCACGATCAACGGCAGCGGCAGAATTAATCCGGCGGGTCAGATCAGGCTGTACAGCGGAAATATCCACATCACCATGCACCCCCCGGTCGTTACCCCTCCCGAACTCCGCCGCAGCGAAGCAGAAAGCTGGATGATGGAGGCCGTGCGTGGCAGTATTGAATCGTCACTGGAGCATAAATGAACATCGGCTATCAGTATATACCGCTGATCCTGGCGGGTTTGGCCGGCATGATCTGGGGAGTGCCCGCTGCGCACCGCCTGAAGAGTCCCTATGACATCATCGCGGCGGTCGCTGTTCTCTGTGGCGTGGTAGCCTTTGCATTCCGCATCCTGTTAACAATTATTCCCGGATTTTTTTAGTAAGTTAGAAGTTGTTTTCTGCGGTTTCCCAGCAGAAAACAACTTCGTTAACGCACTTATCCTTTTTGCAGGGCAGGTGATCAGATGAACGAACAGGTAAAGAGCATCATAGCCAACGGCGCCGTCATCATCCTGATCAGCCTGCTGATATTCCTCGCGGGAACGTGGTGGCGAATGAGCAGCCAATTCACCCAGGGGGAAGCGGCGTTCCGCAGGGGAGATTTTACAGGCGCTGTTGCCGGATATGAATCTGCCCTGCACATGTACATCCCCTTTCACCCGACAATCGAAAAAGCGGCTGAGAAATTATGGCAGATCGGCGAAACCAGCGAGCGCCTCGGAGAAGTCGACCGCGCCCTGATTGCATATCGCGCCCTCCGGAGTTCATTCTACGCCGATCGCTGGCTGGTCACACCCGGCACCGCCTGGATCGAAAAATGCGATCAAAAAATAACCGCGCTGATACCCCGGCAACATGAAAGATAACCTATGGATGAATTAGAATCACACTCGGCACTGCAGATCGTCGCCCTTGGCGGTCTGGGTGAAATCGGCATGAACATGATGGCCTACCTGCATGGCGACGATATTCTGATCGTCGACTGCGGCCTGATGTTCCCCTCCCCCGACATGCTCGGCATCGACTACGTCATCCCCGATATCAGCTGGCTTCGCGAGCGGTCAGAAAACATCCGTGCGATCTGCCTGACCCACGGACACGAGGACCATATCGGCGCCCTTCCCTTTGTGCTGCAGGAGCTGGATGTGCCGGTCTACGGCACTGCGCTGACACTCGGGCTGGTCACCGCCAAGCTGGAGGAGTACAAACTGGATGAATCTGCGGAGCTTGTCACCGTTACACCGCGCGAGACCGTCCGGATCGGCTGTTTTCAGGTCGAGTTTTTGCGCGTGGCCCACTCGATTGTCGACGGCTGCGCTCTGGCAATCACCACTCCGGAGGGGGTGGTCATCCACACCGGCGACTTCAAGATCGATCACACCCCGGTTGACGGGCAGCTGACCGACCTGGCCTCCCTGTCGCGCTACGGCGAGGCGGGGGTACTGGCGCTGCTGTCGGACTCGACCAATGTCGAGCGCGAGGGGTATACCCTGTCCGAAAAATATGTCGGCGAAGCGTTCGGGGATATCTTCCCGAAATGCTCCGGCCGGATCATCGTGGCAGCATTCTCCAGCAGCATCCACCGCGTGCAGCAGGTTGCCGACGTCGCCGCCCGTTGCGGCCGCAAGATCCTGCTCAATGGCCGTTCGATGGTCAAGAACGTGCAGATCGCCCGGGATCTGGGGTATCTGACGATCGCCGACGAGCAGTTGATGGATCTGCGGGAGCTGCCGCACCTCCCGCCGGAGCAGGTCTGCATCATCTCCACCGGCAGCCAGGGGGAGCCGATGAGCGCCCTGACCCGCATTGCCATGGATGATCACAAACAGATCAAGCTGGAGAAGGGGGACACGGTCATCCTCTCATCGCGCGTCATTCCCGGCAACGAGAGGACCATTTCGGAGCTGATCAACCACCTCTACCGCCGGGGCGCCGAGGTCTTCCATGAGAAGGTATCCGAGGTGCATGTCTCCGGCCACGCCAGCAAGGAAGAGCTGAAACTGATGCTCAACACCGTGCGGCCCCGCTTCTTTATTCCGATCCACGGCGAGTATCGCCATCTGGTCAAGCATATCCAGCTGGCGCAGACGGTCGGCATCCCGGAGGAACGCTGCATCCTGGCGACCAACGGCGAAGTCGTGTCCTTCTACGCCGATACCGGTTCGATCACCGAATGCATCGAGTCCGGCAGGGTCTTCGTCGACGGCAAAGGGGTGGGGGATGTCGGCAGAATAGTGCTGAGAGACCGCAAGCATCTCTCGGAGGACGGCATGATCGTCGTCATCATCGGCATGAACATGATCACCGGCGCCATTATTTACGGCCCGGACATCGTCTCGCGCGGCTTTGTCTTCGAGGATGAAAGTCAGGAATATCTGGAGGATGCCCGCAAGGTGGTGGCGTTTGCGCTGGAGGAGATCAACGCCGAGATGCGCTGTGACGCCGATGAGGTGAAGACCGCCGTCCGCCAGGCGCTGCGCCGCTTCTGCAAGAAGACCATCGAGCGCAGGCCGGTGATTCTGCCGGTGATCATGGAGATGTAACTATTTAGTCTGCTAAATCAGATATTAGATAAAAGAGCGGCAGCGATGCCGCTTTTTTTGCATCTAAGCGGCTGACAGCGAAAAGCCGGAAACGCAAGACGCCTCCGGCTTTTCAGAGTCTCTAAAATTATTAGATTTTTGAGGTTAGTTCCGCAATGAAACGAAATACGCCCGGAATTGGTAAATTGCTGCAATCGCAGAAACTGTGCTTAAAACCAATATGAAAGAACCCATAGTTTTACTCCTTTTTCTGAACCTTTATCCACCGACTTCACAGAAACAGGTCAGCTGCCGGTCGATGGATGAATCACGCCCTGCTTGACTCTCGTAGATTCCAGCGGCTTCCCGACCACGGACGCAAAAAAACCGGGACACCGAAATCTCGTGATATTTCGGCAACCCGGCTATCTCTGTGAGACCCTATAGGCTTTCCGCCCCACCCTCACGGATGGTTTAGTATTATCGTGTACCACCACCTCATTCAAACTTATATCTGAGTCGTGATGAGATACCTCCTGTGTCTTATTTTGAACACGAAAAAACCGGGGCTTCGTATCGATTTTGCGATATTTCGGCGACCCGGCTGTCTCTTGGAGACCCTTAGGCTTTCCGTCCTACCCTCGCGGATAGTTTAGTATTATCGTTTATCTTTGTCAGACATCAATCCCACTGGGATGGTCAACAATACGTGTATCTAAAATAAAAAACAAGCATAAAGTTCTGGCAGCATCCGGAGACAGCGAGAGGCCGGTGATTTTACCGCGTAAACAGGGATCTAATTTCATCAGGTTCGATCAGTTTGCCGGCACACCAACTCAATGAGAAGAAGCAAGGGGCTGACGCCACCCCGTTCAAAAGGAAAACAAAAGCGGGACCGGCAATGTGCCAGTCCCGCTTTCATATTGATGTTAAGAGTCCGACTACGAAACAACAATCCGCGCAAAGCGACGCTTGCCGATCTGGACGATGTACTCACCGGCTGCGGTCAGCTCCAGATTGGTGTCACTGACCTTCTCACCATCCAGCTTTACTCCCCCCTGATCGATCGCGCGACGCCCCTCGCCGTTGGACTTGGTCAGACCGGCTTCGGTCATCGCCCGGGCCAGCAGGACCACACCGTCGGTCATCTTAAAACTGACCTGCGGCATATCCTCCGGAATCTCGTTCTCCTTGAAGCGCTTGACGAAGTTTTCTTCGGCGATCTCCCCGGCGCCGGCGCCGTGGAAGCGGGAAACGATCTCACGACCCAACGCTTTCTTGGCGGCCATCGGGTGAAGCGAGTGATCCTTGAGATCACGCTTCAGCACGTCAAGCTCTGCCAGCGTCAGGTCGGAGAGGAGCTCATAGTAGCGGAGCATCAGATCGTCGGAGATCGACATGACTTTGCCGAAGATCTCGTCGC
>JBAVTM010000492.1:0-2812 GCA_049696195.1 Desulfuromonadaceae bacterium
TCATGCCGAGCATCTCGCGGGCATAGTTGCGCACCTCGTCGGGAGTGCGGGCCAGTTTGACGCCTCCCCCCTTGCCGCGGCCGCCGGCGTGGATCTGCGCCTTGACGACCCAGGGGCCTTCGCCCAGACGCTTGGCCCACTCTCTAGCTCCGGCGCTGTTGTAGCAGACGTGCCCGTCGGGGACCGGTACGCCGAACTCTCTCAAAATCGCTTTTGCCTGGTACTCATGGATGTTCATCTTGACTCCTTGTTGTATTGTATGTGCGGACCGTTCATGCCTCTTCAGGTATTTCCGGCAATGGCATCCAATGGGTAAAAATTGGAACCGTATTCCCTTGGAGAGTTGCTTTACACGTCTTAATGCTTTTTTTATCCCCAATGCAGGAATGGTCCCTGCCGAAATAATTGTACGGCGTATAAAGCACCACTCTCTCATCATTCTCAGGCAGCCTGTCATTGACATTAACCCATCCCATTTTACCCTCCTCTATTCAATGCCGATTTATAAATGCATATCAGCAATTTGAGTGCCACCAGGTATGCACATGTGCAACACACCGGTTTTATTGATGTAATATTGTTTTATTATTATGGGGGTAGCCGGAAAGGGTATGGCATCTGTCGTAAAATAGTGACAGGAAGTGGACTATCTAGCTGAAATCAGGAGAAATATGCGGTTATGACCATCGTCATGGACTATTCCATTCTTCATGACTGTTGGTGAGGGGAGGGGGAGAGGGTGCTATTTATTCCACAACCGGCAGCCGCAGCAGCAGCGCGGCGACTCCGAAGGCCGCCAGGATCAGCAGCGCAATCATCGCCGCCACCCCGTTCCAGCCGAAGTTCACCCAGAACACCCCTCCCGCCGTGCCGGAAATGCTTGAGCCGAGATAGTAGGCGAAGAGATAGAGCGACGATGCCTGGGCCTTGGCCGTCCGGGCGCGCCTGCCGACCCAGCTCGACGCGATGGCATGGGCGCTGAAGAAGCCGCAGGTAAAAACCCCCACCCCGACGACAATCAGGGGGAGCGATCCGGATAAGGTGATGGCTGTCCCCGCCAGCATGACCGAAAGGGTCAGCCGGATCATGAAGGGGCGGCCGAAACGGTGAATCAGGGAGCCGACGACTCCCGAACTGAACGAGCCGAGCAGATAGACGAGAAAGATCAGGCTGACCTGAAAGTGTCCGAGGTTGTAGGGTGCGGCCAGCAGGCGGAAGCCGATGTAGTTGTAGAGCGAGATGAACCCCCCCATCGAAAGGAAGGCCAGTGCGTAAAGGCAGAGCAGGCCGGGATCGTGCAGGTGCTGCAGCAGCGACGTGAACAGGTAGCGCCGCTCGAACGGCCGCTGATGGAAGTTGGTTGATGGGGGTAGGCTCTTCAGAAAGACCAGGCTGAGCAGCAGGCTGACGACACCGATCAGGGCGACTGCGCTGTGCCAGGGAACATACCGGCAGAGCAGCGCGGATCCGATGCGCCCGGTCATCCCCCCCAGCGCGTTGCCGCTGATGTAGAGCCCCATGGCATGGCCGATCGCCTGCGCATCCATCTCCTCGCCCAGATAGGCCATCGCCACCGAGGGGACCCCGGCCAGCACGAGCCCCTGCAGCAGACGCAGCAACAGCAGGGATTCGAACGAGTGGCTGAAGAGTGTTGCGACAGCCAGCAGCGAAGTCAGGAAGAGCGCCACCGTCATGACCTGGCGCCGCCCCAGGGTTTCAGAGACGGTACCGGCAATCAGCATGCCGAGCGCCAGTGCGATCGTTGAAAACGAGAGCGGCAGACTTGCCACGGCGGGTGACACGCCGAACTCCTGCGCAAACAGCGGAAGAAGCGGCTGTACATCGTAGAGCGTGACGAAGGTGACGAAACCGGCGCAGAAAAGAGCCACGTTGATGCGTCGGAACGCGGAACTGCCGACCCGCACCGCTCCTTCCGTAATAGCGGACATCCAGTCCTTCCTTTCAGATTAATAGACAGATCTGCTTACATCACTCAATAGCAATAACCGAGGTAAATTACTACCCGTAGTTTGGACCCCTGGCTTGCGCATGGTGCGAATCAAGGTCTCTATTGACAACGGGGCGTATTTGGGCGATTGTGCCCCCCAGACAGGCAGAACCGCGCAGGTCAGCGTCGGAGAGACAGGTTCTGAACTTCCGGATTTTCCCCACGGAGCGGATGTGAACGTAATACTGAAAACCTGCGGCCAGGTTGCAACTCTGGCACTTCTCCTCCTTGCGGCAGGCTGCGCCTCCACCTCGACTTTTACCGCATATCCCCGCAGAATTCAGCCTCTCCTCACCTCCATGACCACCCGCACCCCGATCGATGTATCGCAGTGCCTGCTGAGCGAATGTAAAAGCAACGACCTGATACTCTACAACATGGAGCGGGGGCGGTTCGCCCAGGTGGTCGGCAACAGTGACGTCAGCATGTCCGACTTCAGGACATCAATTGAAAAAATCAGGGAGAACGATGAAAAAGCCCTGATCAGCGCTTCCGCTATCGGCGCCAATGTGGCGTCAACCCTCGTCAATGACAACGCGATCCCGTACGAGGGCGAGGGGTACGAGCGGGTACTGCTGCACCACTACCAGGCGCTCAATTATCTGAAGAAAAGGGATCTCGACGGTGCCGGGGTCGAAGTCCGCCGTGCCAATGCCGAGCAGAATGAATCGCTGAAACGGTTTGAAAAGGAGCTGGAAAAGAGTCAGGATGCGGCGGCGGAGAAAAAGGTCGGTGCAAACGGCGTCTCCCGTATCGACACCCAGTATGCCCAGATGGACGAGGTGGCGGGCAGGGTAAAGAACT
>JBAVTM010000493.1:0-2118 GCA_049696195.1 Desulfuromonadaceae bacterium
TTCCAAAAACAGTCCGTAATTCCGGTCGTAAGGCAAGGGCATCGCGGAGGTATTCGTCGATAAGTGCTTCGTAGATGCCTGGTGCAACGAGCTTTGTCAATTCAAGGCCTCAAAACTACACTTTAAAATTTTAGTTACAAAAAAACCGCCAAACCGTCATTATTTACGGTTCAGCGGTCTTTATTATCGTTTGATTGTTCCATCAACTTAATCCCCGCCTCAATTACATAAAAAACGCTTCACCTTACTCCGGCAGCGCCTCCCTGTCAACGGATCAGACCAAACCACGCGCCCTCACTCCCCATCCGTCCCAACCGACCCTTATCCATCGTTCCCGTCAAGCTCAAGAAACGGCGGCGTGGATAAAAATGTGTACTACGCAACCTTCTGCAATCGTTCGGCAACCCACACCTTGATGATTGACTGTCTCGGTACACCAAGGCGCTTTGCCTCCTTGTCCAACTGCTGGATCATCCAGAGCGGAAAATCGACATTCACCCGCTTCTGGTCCTGCTGGGGGCGCCGGGCTCTTGCAAGATCCAGATGTTCGGAGACATCCTCGCCCGCATCAAATTTTTTATCCAGTTCCTTAGCTTTCATAGATTGCAATCTCCTCTTTTCTGGAACGCCGCACGGAGATGATCCGGACGGATTCACCCCGATACGTTATGATGCCAGAACAAACTTGTCCAGAACATAAATTGTTGACAGGCAAATAAAATATAGGTATAGGTAGTCGTATGACTACCTATGATCCGCAGGCCGGCAATAAGCTCACTCAACGCCAGAACCAGGTGCTGCAGTTCATCACCTCGTTCACCGGCGATAACGGCTATGCGCCGAGTCAGCGGGAGATCGCCCGCCACCTGAATGTTTCGGGAACACTGCCGGTTATGAAACATCTCGGTGCTCTGGAGCGGAAGGGATACATCAAGCGGGATCATGTGAACCGGGGCATTACCCTGACGACGCCGGTTTCTACGTCGGTGTCCCTGCCGATTGTCGGTACCGTCCGCGCCGGTCATCTCGCCCCGGCTATCGAGGATATTCAGGGGTACTTCTCCGTTGACCCGATGGCCGTCAAGGGGCATGACTGCTTTTTTCTGAAGGTCAGCGGTGAGTCAATGATCAATGCCGGTATCCTCGATGGCGATCTGGCGCTGGTGCGGCCGCAGCCGACTGCCGACAACAAAGATACCGTCGTTGCCATGGTAGATGGCGAGGTGACCCTCAAATACTTCTATCGCGAGCAGGATCACATTCGTCTGCAGCCGGCGAACCCGGACATGGGGCCGATCATCATTCGTCCCGAAGATGGAGAGGTGAGCATCGTCGGCAAGGTGATCGGCATTTACCGGCGGATGTAATTCCAATTCCAAATCAAAGCGCTATCATCGTTGGCTCGTCTTCGGCACCTCAACGTACTGGTCAGTACGCCTCGGCGCCTCAGTCCTTGCCGCCTTGATTTCATCTTTGATTTGAAATTGGTGTAACAGGGCATGAGAAGTTTGACAGGATTCAGACACTTTATGAATATTGAATGACGGGAGCGTGAATAATGGAACCGATTACCCTGTGCGGCGCAGTAATTGTTGTCTTTGGCTTGTGGGTGGAGTTTGAAGCAGTCATCACGAAGGGTGCAAGAGCCATTTCCGGATGCGCCATTATGACGGCACTGCTGTCATCAATGAAAGAGCAGAGACCTGTCGTCTCCTTGTCACCAGGGCGCTGCGCAGTTACCGTACCGGCAGCATCCTGTCGTACCGGGTGGTGAGGAGTTGATCGCCCCTTCTGCTCAAAGGGCACCTCACATAATGCCATGCCCGAAAGCGCAGAAAGGCGGACCGTAATGGCCTGCCCCTGGCGGATCGTTTTTGTCCTCTTTTCAGTCAAGTTATCCACCGCGTCACTTCAATTTCAGCAGCTTCACTATCCGTCGGTTTACAAAAATTGTATACGAAATAAAAATAACTATTGACAAGTCATTACAGGTAGTTACAAGGCATGCTTATTCGCTGTGCAATATGAAAAAACCCTGAATATTACATGACATTTTATGATGCGTATCCACCGTTTCAACAGGTTATCCACAGCCTTCGTGGAAAGCCTTTTTTACCC
>JBAVTM010000494.1:0-6749 GCA_049696195.1 Desulfuromonadaceae bacterium
CAAAATAGCGTAGACGTGGGAATTAGCAGTGATATCATGGTGACGTTCAATGAGGCGATAAACCCTGCCACAATCAACGTACAGACCTTTTTCCTTATGAAAGACGGGGCGACACCAGTTACAGGGACTGTTACGTATGTCGGAATGGCGGCACTGTTTAGACCGGACAGCTCTCTCTTGGCCGGCGCTTCCTACACGGCCACCGTCACAACAGGGGTGAAGGACCTGGCGGGAAATGCGATGGCAGCAAACTACAGCTGGCAATTCACCACCGGTGCGGCAGCTGACATAACCCCTCCCACGGTGCTCGCTACGTTTCCGGCCGCTAATTCAGTGAACGCGGCTCTTAACAGCTCAATATCGGTGACGTTCAATAAGCCCATTGACCCTGTCACAATCAACGCGCAGACCTTTATCCTTATGAAAGATGGGGCACCAGTTACAGGGACTGTAACGTTTGTCGGAACAACGGCAGAGTTCAGACCGACAAGCAATCTTCTGGCAGGCTCTTCCTACACGGCCACGGTAACAACCGGGGTGAAGGATCTCGCTGGAAATGCACTGTCAACAAACTTTTCCTGGTGCTTTACAACGGGGAGTGCATCAAGCTTAGATACTGTGGGTCCGCAAGTGTTGTCAGTTTTTCCGCTGGACGGGGCACAAAATGTTCCGGTTGGTTCAGCGTTCGTGGTCTCCTTCAATGAACCGATCCTGCCGTTTGAATTCGGTCTGTTTGAAGGCAGACCGGTAGCAGTCACATTCAACGACACTTATACGACGGTCACCATGAAACCAACCGTTGCAATGGCCTACAATACAACCTATACCTCATCATTAAGGGTGAGGGATATGGCTGGTAATCTAATGCCCGCGGCATTCACTTGGACATTTTCGACAGTTCCTCAATAATTCTGCCGAAGCAGGTTATTCAATGCCGGCATAGGTTTAATAATCTTGCTCGAGAATATTCCGGTTAAGCGACCCGTTTATTACATCGAAATGGGTTTCAGGAAGAGAGGGGCGATGCAATTGCCCCTCTCTTTTTGTAATACAATACCTAGTATTATCGCAATTCCACAGCTTGAACTAGTCAGGGATGGCTACTCTCTGTTTTTTCAGGAATAAGGAACCATCAGGAACCCGCCCTCCCCGCTTAATTTATCCATTACGCACCTAACAAGGCGATCCCGGTCAATGGCGTTGAACGGCGCCGGCAACTCCAAACATCTGGCATAAATACCATTGCCACCAAGCTTCCCGGTCTTGGTGTATGATTTTCCAATGTTGTGGGCCATGGTTTTCAGCGAGCCGACTCTTTCAGAATCATTACCCATGACCGTACGGCATCTTCAATGTCGACAAGTTTTACAATCAGAGGAATAGTATCAAAACCATATATAAATATCCTCACAATTCCTGGTAGTTGCGAGTTCGGCACTGAAATTGCTTACAGATCATACAAACGCGATAAATTTATCGCTCGCCAATGTGGATGTAGAAAGCCAACAGAAAGGAGGAAAAAATCATGAAAGCGTTAATGACAACAATCAGGCAATTAGCAATGGTTAGCGCCGCAGTAGTACTGTCGATGGGTGGTGGTGTCGCAAATGCGACATCATATGACTTAACAACGATAGGTGCTAGCGCCACCATAGGAGATGGCACTTTCATACAAGGAGATTTCCAAGCAGCAGGCACCGGTTATATTGATCCGTTTGTTAGACTTGATAATAATGGGCAGGTCCAAACTCCAGAGCAAGGGTACAATACGGATGCTACTGGCGTATTCGATAATAAAGCTGGTATTTGGACACATGACCTTCTATTAAGTGCCGTACCCGTTGTAGATTTAGGTGGAGTCGGCTACCGTGAATTCATTTTGGATATAAACCAGACAGGATCTGACGCTGGTTCATTCCTTATCATGACCGCTTTTCAACTCTATTTGAGTCCTACTGGCGATAAGAATACAGAAACCTTCGACGGAAGTGGGCATCTGCCGGCTTTAGGTTCATTGATTTACGACATCGGAGCTAACGATATATTACTGCGAAATAGAGATACGGGTTGGGTTGGTTCCGGTTCCGGTGACGGAGACATGTACGCCTATATCAGATCAGATTTATTCGGAACTGATCCAAGTATGTTTGTTTATCTCTACTCAAAATTCGGCTCCGAACCAGGCGGCTTGTATCCAAACAATGATGGCTTTGAAGAGTGGGCCGTTCACTCCGCAACACCTCCACCCATTCCCGAGCCAGGTACTATGATGCTACTTGGAATAGGTATGCTCGGACTTGCAGTCTTCGGCAAACGTAGAATGAACAAAGAAGCATAATGGAAAATACATTCATAGAGGTTGATGAGAAGGACGTTGCTCAAGAGGCTGCGTCCTTTTCTTTTGTCTGCCGATAACGTTACGCTCACCAAAGACAGCATAATCAAACTCATGACGTTCTATTATTGACGACCTATCCCATGTTGGATTATTTTACAGAACATGCCACATATCAAATCTCGGACCGGTGCGCGATAAGCGCATATGCAAGGAATCGTATTTGTGCCCAATCACCACGGTGTCAGTTCTGCATTTTATCGGTATCTCCCTTTTGCCGTTTTTATGGGGTTCATTGGCATTGACGAGTTCCTCCGCTTACTTGCCGATCAGGGTCTTTTCAAGCTTGAAGCGGCAACGCTCTATTATCTCTACCCGGTCAAAGCCCTGACTGTCGCCTGCCTTCTTTACGTATTCAAAAAGCATTACTACGAACTGACATTCAGAGATCTCGCTAACCTCCCAGCGACCCTGGCGGCATGTGGAGTTGGACTGTTGGTATTTGCTCTCTGGATCAAGATGGATTGGACTCTGGGTGCCGCTGGCGCACCACAGGGGTTTAATCCGACACTTCTCCCGGATCGTACTATACAGATCACCATGACTTTTTTCAGGATTGCCGGAGCGGTGCTGGTCGTCCCCTTGATGGAAGAGTTGTTCTGGCGATCATTTCTAATCCGCTACATCATCGACAAAAAATTCGACACCGTACCCCTGGGAACATTTACCTGGATATCGTTCCTTCTTACTGTCGTACTGTTCGGCCTCGAACACAACTACATCCTGGCGGGTATCATGGCCGGAATTTTTTACAATCTGGTTCTTTACATGACCCGCAGTCTACTCCAGTGTATACTGGCTCACACCATGACCAATCTGGCACTCGCCATATATGTTGTTTCTACCGGGAAGTGGCAATGGTGGTAACTCATTGATTATCAGTCTTCGGCAAAAGCGGATGAATAAGAACTTCTGACACAGATACCAACAGGGTTTAACGAGAAAAGGTGCTGCAATGGCATCGCCCTTTCTCACATGTCGGAATACTTTACAACCCACCTCAACGTCAACTCACATTTATTTAAACCACTACTCCGATGATTTCTCTGCACCTGCGAAAAGCATCAGGTTGTGTTTTTTCATCAGGTCATAGATGGTCGGCCTGCTTACCCCCAGAGCCTCGGCTGCCTTAACAATATTACCATTTTGGCAGGCAAGCGCCGCTACAACCATTTCCCGCTCGATTTTGTCCCGTGCGTCCTTTAAGGTAGTGGCAGGTTTGATGTAGTATGCTTCGGCCTCAGGCCCTTGTCCCTCACAGCCGAGGTCGGACGGTTCCAGAGTAGATGCATCACTCATGATGATGGCACGCTGTACCCTGTTGCGAAGCTCACGAACATTGCCGGGCCAGCCATAACTTTTAAGATAATTTACCGCACCGGCACTGAAGCGGCGTACTTTTTTGTGATGTTCTTCGTTAAAAATTCGCAGATAATAATTGGCCAGCATCAGGATATCATCGCCACGCTCCCGCAAAGGTGGGAGTTTTATTTGGATGACACTAATCCGGTAAAACAGGTCTTCTCGAAACTTACCTTCTTTGATGTACCTGGCAATATCAACATTTGTAGCACAGACCGTGCGGGTGTCGATCGGAATATCATGTCTGCCCCCAACCCTCTGTATGACACCTTCCTGGAGAAAGCGCAGCAGCTTTACCTGAAGGTTGAAAGGAAGATCTCCGATTTCATCGAGAAAAAGCGTCCCCTTGTCTGCATATTGAACCTTTCCCTGCACCATCGAATGGGCGCCGGTAAACGCTCCCTTCTCATGACCGAACAGTTCAGACTCTATGAGGTTTTCCGGAATGGCACCGCAATTTATCGGAATAAATGAGCCTTTTTTGCGCAGGCTGGCTTCATGGATCGCCTGTGCGACCAACTCTTTTCCGGTGCCATTTTCTCCGGTAATAAATATCGATACATCGGATGAAGCCACTTTTTTTATTGTCGAGAAAATTGACAGCATCTCCGGGCACTGGCCGATCATCCCACCCGTTGCACTTGATTTCTGCTCAATCGCACGCTGTAGCGAACGGTTCTGTTCTTCAAGGCTGGCCAGGTGAAGCGCCCTGCTTATGATTACTCGTAATTCGCTAAGAACTGGCGGCTTGGGAAGGAAATCGTAGGCCCCCATTTGTGTGGCCTTCAATGCGTTTTCACGCTCACTGTGGCCGGTCATCATAATCACCTTGACGTATGGATCCAATTCAAGCAATGCAGCCAGACCGCGAAATCCTTCAACAGAAGTATGTTCGTGCGGTGGAAGCCCCAGATCCAGAATAACTACTTTGGGCTGATTCTTTTTGAATAAGCCTATTCCCTCGTTGACATCGGCGGCCAGCTCGACCGCATACTCCTCGCACAGCCCCCATTTCAGCTGCTGACGAATATCCGAATTATCATCAATAATCAGTAGTTTTTCCACTGGCATCTCCTTGGAGATTTAGCTTCCCGCAAACCACACGGTAAAAACAGAGCCTTTTCCTTCCTGGCTGTTCACTTCAATTCTTCCGCCATGCGCTTCAACAACCTTACGGCACTGGTACAACCCGATACCAAGCCCCTGACTTTTAGTCGTCTTGAACGGTTTGAATAATTCTGATCGAATAAAATGGGCCGGCATCCCGCATCCTCGATCAATCACTCTGACAAATGGCACTGCGGAGCGTCCCACTTCTACCTCAACAGGCTTTTGCGGACCCGAAGCTTCGATAGCGTTCATGATGAGATTCAATATGACTTTCTGAATTTCGCTTTCATCCATACAAACAATTTCGGCTGTTCCTGAAACGATAATCACATTACCCACAACCAACTGTGCCGTCCTCTCTGCAAGATCAAGCACGTCTACCGGTTGTTTGTTGATACTTCCCGGTTTGCCCAGATTTTTCAGCTTTTTGATCAGCTTCTGCATCTTTTCAACGGTGTTTCCCAGCGACATAAGCATATCACCTTGAAAATCAGGATTATGTATATGTCTGGTTGAATTTTCTACAATCAGTGACAGGTTTGACACCAGATTCTTCAAATCGTGTACAACAAAAGTTGCAACATTTCCGATTACCTCTATTTCACGGGCCTGAGTAATCTGCTCGGACAATCTTTGATGCAAGATGGCCATGGAGGCCTGACTGGCAATGGTTTTCATCAGGTCGAAATCTTCATAAATATAAACTTCCTTGTTATCAACCGGTTGCCCCAGCACGATAAATCCCTCCAGGCGGTCATTACCAAAGAGCGGCACTACAAATGAAATATGGTTTTCTCTAAAGAAACGCACATCTTCAGCAGCAATCTCAATGTTTGCTTCAGCAATACTGACAACCCAGGCACGCGCCGCCATGAAGCCAATCAATGAATTATTTGCCGATATTACCTCATCATGCAACTCCATGACATGTTCTGCAAGCACACAGTAGCAGCTGCGGTTTTCTTCAAAGAGATACAAAGCCGATCCGGTAATTCCGAATATATCGCAATACTCTGAAAGTATATGCTGCAAGAGCTCAGCCCCTGTACGTGATGAGGAAAGCTGTTCGGTAAAACGGAGCCACTGAGTTCGGTAGTCATGCTTATTCTGAAAAAAGTTCTTGTGCAGAGACACCTTGACTTCCCGTCTGAATCGCTCGGAAAGCAGCAATAACAAGAGAGCGAGCCCCAACAAGAAAGCCACTAAGGCGGTTACGGCACGGGGAAAATGAATGTCGGAATACTGCATCCCTTCTCCCATAAGCCCCAGCAAGATCAGGTAGAGCCCGACAGCCGACAGAACAAACGATTTAAAAGCAACCTGACGAGATATCTGGATGCGGACTTTGCTGCGATAGTATGCAAACGAATAGGCCATCAGCGCTGCAGCGACCAGATACATAAAGGAACGCAAGGGGAGATAATTCATGTTCAAAGATCGGTATAATAGCGCCTGACTGAAGTAGAAGAGCTGTACTGTCAGTATGGTGCCGAGGCCAACGACTTCAAACTTGACACCCCAAAGCGTATCAGAGGAAGCATTGGCAAGTGTATTTTCAAAGTTCACCAGCGCGAATACCAGGCACGCCATGATAGCGATATAAAAGAAGAAACCGGCGTTGCCAAGAAAGATAACCCGTTCATCGGGAAAATCGGGGGCATAGAAAAAAGCGCTTTGAGGTAGTATCTGGGGTAGCACTGCCAACAGGAGAGAAGAAGCAACTACCAATTTGAGCACAACACCGATCTTCCAGGGCCCGGTCTTTCGGGCGTATGTAAGACTGCAAAGAATCCAGAAAACGGAAAGGAAAGACTCGGCATGTAATGCACAATCCTTCCAAAAGAAGGCATTTGAGGATATGACAAGAGACAGTAGATCAAAC
>JBAVTM010000495.1:0-1985 GCA_049696195.1 Desulfuromonadaceae bacterium
CTTTGAGGTAGTATCTGGGGTAGCACTGCCAAAAGGAGAGAAGAAGCAACTACCAATTTGAGCACAACACCGTTCTTCCAGGGCCCGGTCTTTCGGGCATATGTAAGACTGCAAAGAATCCAGAAAACAGGGAGGAAAGACTCGGCATGTAATGCACAATTTTTCCAAAAGAAGGCATTTGAGGATATGACAAGAGACAGTAGATCAAACAGTTCGGTTAGAGCAGTCACCGTGAGGACAGCAAAGAAGAAAAGAGCGGCACGGGAACGCTCCTGATAGAGAACATATCCGGAACCGGCCAGCAAAACGACAATTGCAGTTATGGAGATAATTATATTACTCATTTGAATCACGCAAATTGAATATCCCTATTCATCGGGAATCAAAGGTTTCCAATATACCATGAAAGCGCTGCATCAAGCCCCGTTTCAATCGTGTGAGTCGGTCTATATCCCAAAAGCACGGCTGCCTTGCTGATATCGGCCTGAGAATGGAGCACATCCCCTTTCCGAAAATCACGGTAAACCGGTTCATACCGCGCAAGATGCGGATAATGCGGCACCAATCGGCCTTGTAGCAGGTTGAATAGCACATTCAGCGATGTGCGTGCATTCACCGCAGTATTATAGACCTGATTTACCGCGTCAGGATTCGTGGTTGTCGCCGCTAGAAGGTTCATCTGGACAACATTATCCACAAAACAGAAATCTCTGCTTGTTTCACCGTTACCATTAATATAAACCGTTTCTCCCTTGATCAGTGATCTGATCCAGCAGGGAATAACAGCAGCATATGCACCCTCCGGGTCCTGACGGGGTCCGAATACATTGAAATAGCGCAGGCCGATTGTCTCCATTCCGTAGGTTCTGGCAAATACATCGGCATAGAGTTCATTCACATATTTAGTCACCGCATAGGGTGAAAGTGGTTTTCCGATCGTATTTTCCACCTTGGGAAGCCCTGGATGATCGCCATAGGTAGAACTGCTGGCCGCATATACAAATCGCTTTACGCCGGCATCACGCGCAGCAACGAGCATGTTCAAAAAACCGCTTACATTATTTTCATTGCTGGAAATAGGGTCTGCAATGGAACGCGGAACCGAACCAAGCGCAGCTTCATGCAATATGAAGTCTGCTCCGCTGCATACCCTGCGGCAGGTATCCAGATCACGAATATCACCTTCAACAAAACTGAATCTCTGCCACTGACTTTCGGCAACGGAGTTTCTTACTTCATCAAGATTAACACGCTTGCCGGTGGAAAAATTATCGAGACCGACTATCCGTTGATCAAGACGGAGAAGGTGCTCCAGCAAGTTTGATCCAATGAACCCGCCAACCCCGGTTATAAGCCATGTTTTTGGTTCCGATCGTAATTGATCCGACGTTTTTTCAAAACAAATCATGCCAACTCCCGTTCTGAAATAAAACCCGGTAATTTGCGTTTATTATAATCTCCAGACCCTGATTCCCGCACTGATCATCGCTTGCTGGTCGAACATCCCCTTTACGTCGATCAGCACCGGATTATTACTCAAGAGGCTGATGACGTCTTCCGGCGTCCAGGCAAGAAATTGGCGGTGAGCAACCGCGGCAATAACAGCTGAAGCAGGTTTAAGATCTGCTATCGGTACAAGATGAACACCGTATTCATGTATCGCCTCGGCAGAATCAGCCAATGGGTCACATACCTGAACGTTAATTCCGTAATCATGGAGTTCATTGATGATATCTATTACCTTTGAGTTGCGGATATCTGGACAGTCCTCCTTGAAAGTCAATCCCAGGACAGTCACCGTACTACCCAGAATATTGTGCTCGGAGAGAATCATTTCCCTAATGGCACGTTGCGCAATAAACGTTCCCATTCCATCGTTAATCCGTCGGCCGGCAAGTATCACCTGAGGGATATATCCGATTTTTTCTGCTTTATGAGTGAGGTAGTACGGATCAACTCCAATACAGTGCCCACCAACCAGGCCG
>JBAVTM010000496.1:0-3234 GCA_049696195.1 Desulfuromonadaceae bacterium
CTCCAGTGCCGCCCGTTTGGCATCTTCATAGATAAAAGCCGAATTGACCAGACTGGGGTCAAGTTCCAGCTCGCCGCTGCGGCGCAGACGCTCGATGACCGCCCCCTCACCGAGGATAAACGGAGAATTTTCCAGAAATTTTACGAAAGGGATATGGTTCATTTGTTGTGTGTCCTGCGCAGCGGCTCAAGGAGCATCAGTTGCCAGCTGCCGCCGAATGTTGAATCTCCAGTGAAAGTCATTTATAAAAATCATCTCAAAGAACCCTCTTTTGGTGGAGAGTTGAAAATAACACGTTACTCCTGTATCGTATTTTTCCCACAGCAACTTGCCTTTTGCAAGTCACTATTACTGTTTAGCCAGGAGGATCACATGCGTCACATCAACGTGGATCAGGACAAATGCCGGCATGACGGCATCTGCACAGCGATATGCCCGATGAGCATCATCGAAATGAAGGACGGTCTGGTGCCGCAGCTGGTGGCGGGACTGGAGGATCTCTGTATTTCATGCGGCCATTGCGTGGCGGTTTGTCCCCACGGCGCCCTGTCTCTGGATGAGATGGAGGTGACGGATTGCCCTCCCGTCAAGGCGGAACTTGCGCTCGGCAGCGACCAGGCGGAACAGTTTTTCCGCTCGCGCCGGTCGATTCGCACCTACAGCCCAAAAGTGGTGGAGCGGGAGAAGCTGGCCCGGTTGATCGACCTGGCCCACTATGCCCCGACCGGAACAAACAGCCAGCAGGTGCAGTGGCTGGTCATCAATTCACGGGAGCAGCTTCATGCCATGGGCGCGATGATCATCGACATGCTCCGCAATCTGATCAAGGCGGGGCATCCGCTGGCGCAGGCGTACCGGCTGGAGCGTTCCGTGGCGGCGTGGGAGGCGGGGAAAGATCCGGTTCTGCGCGGCGCACCGGCGCTTGTCGTTGCCCATGCTCCCGCATCGTATCCACTGGCCCAGGTGGACAGCACCATCGCGTTGACCTTCCTGGATCTGGCTGCGCCGACGGTCGGCCTCGGCACCTGTTGGGCCGGGTTCTTCATGATGGCGGCGGCCCAGAGTCCCCAGTTGCAGGAACTCCTTGCCTTGCCTGAAGGACATACCTGCTGCGGGGCACTGATGATCGGCTATCCGAAATATGCGTATCACAGGCTGCCGACGAGGAAGGAGCCCGCCATCAGCTGGCGGGGGTAAATCAGAGGGGACAGTTGGTTATACGTGAGAATCATTTTTCGGCCCCAAAGCAGAACAAGAACCGATTAAATAACAAGTTTGCAGGATGAATATGTATTCGGGACAATTCTTGGCAATCCTTTCAGCAGCACTTTTTGGCATTTCTCCAGTTCTCTGCAAATTGGTAATCGGGGAGATGTCGCCTGCTCTTTTGGCCGGCCTTCTCTATCTTGGCTCGGGAATTGGCTTGCAAATTCTGTTGTTATTTCAAGGGAAAAATTCCGTTGAGGAGTTAAGGAGACTACCTGACAAAAAGCGTCTTGCATTGTTTGGTTCGGTCGTCTCCGGTGGCATAGTAGCGCCGCTGTTTCTTGCCTATGGAATAAAGTTTGGCACGGCTTCCGAGGTATCCATCCTCTTGAATTTTGAAACTGTTGCGACCACTCTCATTGCTTGGTTGGTGTTCAAAGAGCAGGTGGGTTTCCGCGTCTGGAGTGGTAAGGCTTTTATTCTTTTTGGTTCTTTTTTGGTTATTATTAAGTCAGAAGGTGCTCTCACATTTTCCATTGCCGGGCTGATGATAATCCTGGCCTGCTTTTTTTGGGGAATCGACAATAATCTTACTCGTGACATTGAAGACATGTCGGCAACGGTTCTTGCAAGCATCAAGGGACTTTTCGCGGGAACTTTCAATATTGTGGTGGCGGCCATATTCTTCACCGGGACGGCTACCTCTTTCCAGGTCACCGGTTCCCTCCTGGTCGGCGCAGTTAGTTATGGCTTTAGTCTGGTTTGTTTTATCGAAGCACTCCGCAGGATAGGTTCTTCAAGAACGAGTACCTACTTTGCCATTGGCCCTTTCATCGGGACTTTTCTTGCTTTCATCGTGCTCGGCGAACGACCACAAATGATATTCTGGGTTGCGACCTTATGCATGTTTGCAGGAATACTTTTCCTCTACCGGGAAATGCACAGCCATCTTCATAAGCACACAATGCTCTCCCATAGTCATTCTCATATCCACGACGAGCATCATCAGCATGAGCATGTGGATACCATCATATCAGAACCACATGAGCACCAGCATATTCACGAACCTATCATCCATTCCCACGTTCATTGGCCCGACATCCATCACCGGCATCAACATTAAGCAAAGGCCTTCAGCCGTTGACATTACAACTGTGGCTCGTTTTATGGAAAATTGAGGATTCAGATGTTTTGCGGTCTTACTCATGCCAGATGCAGAGTAGAGGGGAACGACGACGCAGGTTGTCAGGTCGTTTAATAGGTCGGTTTGCACATCAAGCAGATAGGGGATTGATCGCCTTGTGTCAGGATTAGGGTCGTATAAACATCAAATTGTGTCATCAAAATTGCCTCAGGCCGTCACTGAAAACCCCTCGGGCTTCAATACGTCGATTATATTCCACCGCTTCCCGATTTTCCTCTTTCCAACTCCGCCTTTTTTCGTCCCGTAACAGTTCGGCACGACGCACTTCCAATGTCTGTGAGAGGTTGATGTGATGTTCTTTGGCTTGCTGAAGAAGATCACTGTTGATACTCAGGTTGGTGGGTTTTTTCGGTGCAGTTGCATCAAAGATATGAGGTGGCGCGGCACACTCCTTATGCGCATAAGATATGCGCAAAATTTATAACGACATGGCAGCCATTGCAAGATTTGTTTTTGGATATTGACCTCTGGTACGTCAAATTATAAAATCAAGTAGAGTAAAAATAAACATTTACCCGCCTCAAAGATCAATAGAGAGGAAGGAACACCTCATGAAAATTGCAAAGTCAGACATACCCGAAAAAATCAACGTACCAGGAGCAATAGCGCGTCAGGAATTGAATTTCGGCGATGCAACCGGGTACGGAAAAATCGCAGGGGAGTATTTCTCACTCAAAGCCGGAACTGATATTGCGCCCCTTCTAATAGGCCTTGAGAACGACCTCTGCCAAGCGCCTCATTGGGGATACATTATTGAAGGTGAGGTTACGGTCACCTATTCAAACGGGCAGGAAGAGAGCATCTCCACTGGTGATCTCTTCTAC
>JBAVTM010000497.1:0-2304 GCA_049696195.1 Desulfuromonadaceae bacterium
GTGAATTCGAGACGGCCGCTCTCCTCGGGGTCAAGGGGGAGCGCTCTGCCGCCGAATACTGCTGGACCTGTACCCCCCGTGTCATTCGCCATGCCCTTGACACCTGCCGCCTTGCCGCGGTCACCTATGTTGACGCCGACACATTCTTTTATCGTTCTCCCTCTCTGTTGCTGGAGGAGCTGGAGAGGTCAGGAGGATCGATTCTCATCACCGAGCATCGGTTCTCACCCGGCTACGAGGGTGGTATAGTCAAGGGGCGCTATTGCGTCCAGTTCATGACCTTAAAGGCGGACGAACGGGGGAGCGAGGCCCTTGACTGGTGGGGAGAGCGATGTCTGGAATGGTGCTTTTCACACATGGAAGAGGGGAGGTTTGGCGATCAGAAATACCTGGACGACTGGACCGAACGATTTGCTGGAACCCATGTCCTAGATCATCCCGGCGGAGGGGTTGCCCCCTGGAACATTGGGCGCTATGAGCTGCTTTCCGGTGATGATGGCCCCTGTTTCAGGGAAAAGGAGACCGCCCGGCGCTTTGAGCTGGTTTTTTACCATTTTCATTTTCTGCGCCGCTACATAAACGGCTTTCTGGATTTCGGCCACTATCCGCTGCCGGAAGCGGTGAAAAGCCGGCTGTATCGGCCATATCTCGAAGCGCTTGAGCAGGCCGGACATGACATAACCGCCGTTGACGCTTCATTCGATCCCCATGGGATCACCGCTCCTGCCGCAGGGGTCACGGAACTGCTTATCAGGCTCAAGCGCCGGCTTACCGGTAATTACGTCTGCTATCAGACATTCAGGAGGGGATAGGTGGCACGATTCATTAGTCTGAAAACCTTCAGCGACAAGCGGGGGAGTCTGGGTGTAATCGAGCAGGAGATACCTTTCCGGATTAAGCGCATCTATTATATCTATGACGTGCCGGGTGACGAGGTCAGGGCGGGGCACCGGCACAGGAAAAACATCCAGGCCCTGATCTGTGTCAGGGGGAGCTGCCGGGTTTTCGTGAATAACGGAACAACCCGGGAAACGTTCCTGCTTGACCGGCCGGACCTTTGTCTGCTGATGAATCCCGAGGACTGGCATACCATGGACCGGTTCAGTCCCGATGCACTGCTGCTGGTTCTCGCTTCCGAACAGTACGACCGGAACGATTACATCGATGAGGAATACCCGTGATCGAATACGAAAACCTCAAAAGGGTCAACGAACCTTTTTTTGATCAGTACCGGAAAAGTTTCAGCGAAACCCTCGAGAGCGGCTGGTATATCCTCGGAAAGCGTGTTGCCGACTTTGAGCAGCAGTTCGCCGCTTATTGCGGCGCCGGTCAGTGCATCGGGGTCGCCTCGGGACTCGACGCACTGACCATCTCCCTCAAGGCGTTCGGCTTTACCCCCGGCAGTGAGGTGATTGTTCCCTCCAATACCTATATCGCCACGATCCTCGCCATTCTTCATGCCGGCCTGAAACCGGTCCTCGTAGAGCCGGACATCCGGACGTATACGATCGACCCGGCGCTTATCGAAGAACGTGTAACCGCGAGGACCGTTGCCGTCCTGGTCGTTCACCTCTACGGCAAGGTGTGCGCCATGGGACAGATCCTGGAGATCGCCGGCCGGCACGGCCTGAAGGTGGTGGAGGACTGCGCCCAGGCCCATGGTGCAAGATTGCATGGTAAACGGGCAGGAAGTTTCGGCGACCTCGGGGCGTTCAGCTTTTATCCCACCAAAAACCTCGGCGCCCTCGGTGATGCCGGCGCGGTGACGACCGGCAATCAGGCCCTTGCCGGAACGGTCCGCATGCTGCGCAACTACGGCTCCACGGTAAAGTATCACAACGACATGGTCGGATATAATTCCCGCCTCGATGAAATGCAGGCGGCGTTTCTTACAATAAAGCTCGAGAGGCTGGACGAAATAAACAATCACAAGCGCAGACTGGCCCGGCTCTATCTGGACGGTTTGATGAAAGAGTTTGTAACACCGGTAGTTGAAGACGGGTTCGAGGATGTGTACCACATCTTCAACATCAGGCATTCTGGCAGGGATCGCCTCAAAGTCTTTCTTCTGGATAACGGAGTCGCTACTGAGATTCACTACCCGGTTCCCCCGCATCGGCAGGAGGCCATGCGGGGGCTTCTGGATGATTACGACTATCCACTGGCCGATGAAATTCACAGAACTACCCTGAGTCTTCCCGTGTCGTTCTACCATCGGGAAGAAGATGTTCTGAAGGTCATCAACGTCATGAACCGCTTTCAGGGTTAGCTTCGTCATGCCTGACGCCACCGGAGAAAAAAAGC
>JBAVTM010000498.1:0-3846 GCA_049696195.1 Desulfuromonadaceae bacterium
GGTTGCGGCCAATTGCGGAGCGGACACATCCGACAAAACTCCGCCAAAAGAGCCGAACGGCGTCCTCATGCCATCGACGACATACACATCTTCACTCATATTCATGCCTCCTTGTCTGCTGCTGCGCGTTACTCTTTTTATTCGACAAGATTACGGGGGGTTCCGGCCACAAACCCCTCGATTGTTTCAATCAACTGGTCCGCCAGGGCCTGCAGGGACTCGACGCTGGCCCAGGCGACGTGGGGGGTCACGATCAGGTTTGGCTGTTTGAGGGTCAGTAGCGGGTTGCCGGAACGTGGCGGCTCTTCGCTCAGCACATCGACCCCGGCCCCGGCGATGTCGCCGCGCTGGAGGGCCGCTGCCAGTGCCTGTTCATCAACGATCCCTCCACGGGCGCAATTGATCAGCAGCCCGTGGCGCGGCATGCGCCCGAGTTCGGCACTCCCGATCAGTCCGCGGGTCTCTTCCGTGAGCGGACAGAGTACAACCAGCACCGAACTCTCTGCCAGCACATCGGCAAAGCTCGTCCTTCCGTCCCTGATCGTCCCGGCTCCCTTCCGTTCGGCGATCAGCACCCGCATACCGAATGCTTTGGCCAAATCGACAACAGCCCGGCCAAGCCCGCCATAACCGATGAGACCCAGGGTACTGCCGGACAATGAGAGCGGCATCGGCTCATGCAGCAGGGTGTAATTATCCGCCCGTTGCCAGGCTCCACTCTGGACCGCATCATGGTAGGAGAGCAGGTCACGGCGCAGTGCCAGGATCAGGGCAAAGACATGCTCCGGCACCGATTTTGACCAGTTGCGCACATTCGTGACGGCAATCCCGCGCCGACGACAGGCCGCAATATCGACGTTGTCGAAGCCGGTTGCCGCCACGGCGATCAGTTTCAAGTGCGGCAATTGCGCCAACTCGGCCTCGCTTAAAAATACCCGGTCAACGATGGCGATCGTTGCATCCCGCAGACGCTCCACCACTACTTCGGGCGACGAGGTCGGGTACTCGCGCCATTCGTGTGAAAAACACGGGGGGCGCAGCTTCGCCGGCAACCCCTCGCTATCCAGAAATACAATTTTTTCCATTACTGACTCCTCTTCTGGCACTTATCCGGTTCGCTGTCAGCTGCGGTAAGCAGGGATTCCGGTCACTTCCTGGCCGATTACCAGAAGGTGCATATCGTGGGTGCCTTCGTAGGTATAGACCGCCTCCAGGTTGTTGGCATGGCGCATGATCGGATACTCGCCCATGATGCCGTTGGCCCCTAAGATGGTGCGGGCGGTACGGGCGATTTCGATCGCGATATTAACATTGTTCATCTTTGCCATCGATACCTGGGCCGGAGTGTATTTACCCTGGTCCTTCAGGCGACCGAGCTGCATCACCAGCAGCTGCCCTTTCGTAATCTCCGTCACCATCTCCGCCAGTTTTTTCTGCTGCAGCTGGAACGATGCAATCGGCAGATAAAACTGGATACGGCTGAGAGAATATTCAAGGGAGGTCTGATAGCAGTCATCAGCGGCGCCGAGGACTCCCCAGGTGATGCCGTAACGGGCCTGGGTCAGGCAGCCGAGCGGCCCTTTGATACCCTTGACATTCGGCAGCAGGCTTTTTTCCTCATCAACAATGACATCGTTGAAGATAAGCTCGGAAGTAACCGAGGCACGCAGGCTCCATTTGCCATGCATCTGCGGGGCGCTGAACCCGGGGGTTCCCTTTTCAACCAGAAAGCCGCGGATGCCTTCGTCGGTCTTGGCCCACACCACCGCTACGTCGGCGATGCTGCCGTTTGTGATCCACATTTTTGAACCATTGATGCGCCATTTACCCCCCGCTTCACGAACCGCACTGGTACGCATTCCGGCAGGATTCGAACCGAAGTCCGGCTCGGTCAAGCCGAAGCAGCCGATCATATCGCCGCAGGCCAGCTTGGGAAGCCAGTAATCTTTCTGGGCATCGCTTCCGTAGGCATAGATCGGGTACATGACCAGAGAGCCCATAACCGAGGCGAAGCTGCGCAGCCCTGAATCGCCACGCTCAAGCTCATACATCAGCAGTCCGTAGGCGACGTTGGAAAGCCCGGCGCAGCCGTATTTTTCCGGAAGGTTGGGACCATAGAAACCAAGTTCCCCCATTTTTTTGATCAGATGAGTCGGGAAGGTCTCTTTCTGGGCATGCTCATCGATGATCGGCAGGACTTCTTCATTCACAAACTTTCGGGCCGTTTCCCGCACCAGTTTTTCTTCATCGGTTAATAATCCCTGAAAGTTCATGTAGTCGGTTACTTCTGTGCCTGTTGCCATTGCGAGACTCCTTTTGTCTGCCCTTTTCCGTGGGCATGGGTTGAAATGTGGCTACACCTGCAACTGTGAAATAGCAGTTTTTACATTGCCGACCAGATTGAGCAGGCGTGGACCGATATCGTTTTCGAAAGCTTCCTTGTTCAATTGAAATGACGCTCCGCTGCAACTGAAAACCATGATCTCTGAATTATCTCCCTGTACCAGAGGCACCGAAATGGCATTAACCTCCTTTCGCCACTCCCCCAGAGAATAACAAAAGCCCTTTTTCTTGTAGTCCAGCATGGCCTGTTCAATACCCTGCTTGATTACCGGCCAGTTTTTTTCGTCACTCTTGCGAATCTGCCCCATCAGCTTGATTCGTTCCATCTCGGGCAACGCGCAGAGGTATGCCCTCCCCATGGAGGTCGTTGCGATGGGGATTTGCGAACCGACATCAAGCTGCACGGTGAACGTTGAACTGTTCCGGTAGGTATCGATATAGACCATGTTCTGGCGATCACGGATCCCGAGGTTGACCGATGCCTGCGTATGTTCGGCGAGTGCCTGCATCAGCGGCCTGGCGATTCTGCGGATATCCATCTGAGCCAACAGCGAATAGCCGAGACCGATGAACGTCTTCCCAAGGCAGTATTTGTTTTGATCTTTTGAATATTTGAGGTACCCCAATTCCGTCAGCGTATAGGTCACACGAGAGACCGTCGATTTGGGCAGGCCGGTACGCCTGGCGATCTCCTGGTTCCCCAGGACGCGGTCGCCTGACATAAAGCAGACCAGCACTTCAAGGCCCCGCGCAAGGGCTGAAATGAACTTGCGATCCTTATCCTTGCCATCTTCCGTTTCGTTGATTATTGACGTCATATGCTCCCGCCTCGCTGCCGTATTTTAAGCAGATCACCATAAACCGTTTCCAGCTGCATCCTGCGTTGTTCCAACGTCTCATAATCAAAAAAAAGCGTCAACACTTAAACCGCAATTTGCGGAATTAAAGTTCCGCTCTGCGGCACATACTTAAAACATACAACACAGACATACCGTAATCACCATGGTTATACGCATTTATCTGCGATATACATGCCGGTTCATCTTTAAAATTCACCTGTAACCCATAATGTGTTCCGCAGTGCGGTATTTTATCGGCACAGAAATAAAAAGGGTATCATGGTGACGTCGGAGCGACGGCACCATGATACCCTTTGTGTACTCAATCTTAAGAGCTGTTGCCTGAGAGCCGCAGCAGAGTCAGCCGCAACCCATCCGCGGCTTCACTCCGTATCAACACATGTGGAGACGATAAATTCCACCAGCCTGTCGGGACAGCAGACCCGGTAGCCGTCCCTGTGCCCCATTTTTTCCGATTCGATGCCGAAGCGGGAGGTCATGACAAACGGATAAATCCCGAGCAGGGCGGTGACGCAGACCGGTGCCGAGCGGGCGTAGTCGATCATCGGCCCGTCCAGATAGACGCTTCCCCCGACTTCCATCAGCGTGCACTCCGACCTGACAACCTCTATCCGTACCCTCTTGTCCGGTTCCAGTTTCATCA
>JBAVTM010000499.1:0-1650 GCA_049696195.1 Desulfuromonadaceae bacterium
CGCGGTTACAAGCATCAAGGCGGAGATCGAATTCGAACCGGAGACTCTTAACGGGAAGAGCGAGGGGAAATGGGTAAAGGTCGAGATAGAACTTCCTCATGGATATAAAGCTGCCGACATTGATATCTCATCGATCCGTCTCGAAGGAACGGTTCCGGCAGAAGCCTTGCCGATTTCGATTAATCAAGGGGGAAATGCGGACGTACTTACGGTCAAGTTCCTGCGTAGCGCAGTTACAGCCCTGCTTCCACCGGGAGATAGCGTGCCGGTGCATGTGACCGGAAAAGTCGGGTCATCGTTGTTTGGCGGTGTTGATGTCATCCGGGTGATTAAATAGTAATGGATTGTGACTGAGATCGTTTATCAGAACGGCCGGATACCCCGCTGCTTGCGGCGGGGTATCTTATTCCACCTCCCTGTGCAGCCTCTTTTATCTTGCCGTTATCGCATCATAAATGCTACTTTGCCTCCGCTTCGAATCATCTGCGGAGGTTTTTTTGTGGGCATATTTCGTTACCTGACGGCCGGCGAGTCGCACGGACCCCAGTTGAGTGCAATCATTGAAGGGCTTCCGGCCGGGATACATCTCTCCGCCTTGATGCTGAACCATGATCTGGCCCGGCGGCAGCAGGGGTACGGCCGCGGCGGCCGGATGAAAATAGAGAAGGATACCGCCGAGCTCCTTTCCGGCGTGCGCTGGGGAGAGACGATCGGCTCGCCGGTGACCATTGTGGTGGAGAACCGCGACTGGGAGAACTGGTCTGAGAAGATGTCACCCCTCCCGGAACATCGCGATGACTCCAGTGCGGTGACCCGTCCCCGTCCCGGCCATGCCGATCTTTCCGGCGTGATGAAATACCATCTGGATGATGTTAGAAACGTGCTGGAGCGCTCCAGTGCCCGCGAAACGGCGGTTAGAGTGGCTGTGGGCGGTGTGGCCAAGGCGCTGCTGGCCGAGTTCGGCATCAGGGTAGGGGGCTTTGTGACGGAGCTGGGGGGGGTCTGCGCCGACACTCCGCAGGAGCCGCTTGAAACCCTGTGGCAGCGGGCTGAATCCTCGGAAACGTTCTGCTGTGATCCCTCGGCGGAAGCCGATATGAAGCGGGCCATTGATGCCGCCAAGTCCGGCGGCGATACGCTCGGGGGGGTTGTCGAAGTACAGGTGGTCGGCGTCCCCCCAGGGCTTGGGAGCTATGCGCAGTGGGATCGCAAGCTGGATGCGCGCCTTGCGATGGCGCTGATGAGCATTCAGGCCATCAAGGGGGTAGAGGTTGGAATCGGCTTTGATGCGGCCCGCAGGCCCGGATCCCGCGTTCATGACGAAATATTTTACGATGCCGGCTATCGAAGAAACAGCAATAATGCCGGCGGTATCGAAGGGGGGATGTCCAATGGTGAGCCGATTGTCGTACGGGCCGCCATGAAGCCGATCCCTACACTCTATGCTCCGCTCCGCTCGGTCGATATGCGTACCCATGAGCCGTTTGAGGCAACCGTAGAGCGTTCGGACACCTGTGCCGTACCGGCAGCCCTGATTGTAGCCGAAGCGGTGGTGGCGATCGAAATAGCCGATGCTCTGCTGGGAAAGTTCGGCGGCGATTCGATCTTTGAAATCCGGCGAAATCTTGAAGGATACCGGGAGCAGATCCG
>JBAVTM010000500.1:0-1843 GCA_049696195.1 Desulfuromonadaceae bacterium
ACACGGATCTTCTTATTGACCAGATCCACCTCTTCGACCCGGTCCACCAGGGTGAGCTGGCTGTAGCGGCGACGCGTGGCGATACCGGGGCCAACCTGTGCCGTGTCGCCGTCGATGGTCTGTTTGCCGCACAGCACCAGGCCGACTTCTTCCGTTTCAGACAGTTTCTTGATCGCCGCGGAGAGGACGTTGCTGGTCGCCAGGGTGTCGGCGCCGCCAAAGACCCGGTCGGAGAGGAGGATCGCTTCGTCAGCTCCCAACGCCAGGGCTTTCCTGAGGGTGGCTTCGGCGTTGGGCGGCCCCATGGAGATGGCAGCGACGCGGAAACCAAAGCGGTCCTTCATGCGCAGCGCCTCTTCCAGGGCATGGGTATCGTAGGGGTTGGCGATGAACGGTATCCCCTCACGGACAAGCGTGTTGGTGACCGGGTCAATCTGGACCTGGGTCGTGTCCGGAACCTGTTTTATGCAGACGACTATCAGCATGATTTACACCTCACTTGATTTTGTGCACGTGAACGTGTCACAAACCGCCTGGTACGCGGTTATTCTGCCCCGCATCTCTTCGGGAAATGGAGTGGCCTTGAGTGCACCATCCTCTTCAATGCAGTAACAGGCCGTCAATTTTCCATCGAAGCATCGGACGCCATTTCCGTCAAAACCCTCGGCAGAATAGGCTATGCTCGATCTGCCCAGCCTGCTTACCGTAACCATCGTGTAAATCAGTTGCCCGGGCACAATAGGACTCAAATAGTCACAGGTGACGTTCAAAAACGGCTGGCCGATCTTGCGGATATTTTGCTCCAGCCATGAGATTCCAAGATATTTTTCGTACCATTCTCCGACCGCCTCCAGCAGATAATCGAAAACCCGCGGTGGATAGACGGTCCCGGAGGGGTTGCATTCTCCGTAAGCCACACGCCTCTGATGAACAAATGGCTCATCGCGGCTCCCCGGCGTCAACTGAAACGGCAAACGGGACCCGTCGTTTTCGTTATGGCCGGTATCTTTCGCAGTCGCGGCGTCCGCTCCGCAGCACGCCTGATAACTATCAATCAATTCCTGAAATTCCGGCGGTATCGAGATTGACTCACGCTGCCGGCGTGTCACGAAGCATGCAGTCAGAGCCGCTAAAAAACAGGGCTCTCCGGCATCGTTATCCCCTGAAACATTGAACACGATCCGTGAATTATCGGTACTGGCCGCTCTCACCCGCAGCGTGACAACGTCTCCCGCCGTCACCGTCTTGCGGAACTCACACCCCACATGCTCAAAGTGGACTTCAAGATCACGCTGACTGATCAATCCGGTCCAGGAGACTCCAAGCACGTTTTCACACCAGCCTTCGACAGCCTCAACGGCATAATCGACAGCCCGCGGGGTGAAATAATTGCTGGACGCATCGCAATCACCGTACCGGACCAGTCGCTGATATGTATACGTGGCGGGACTCACCGAGTTCATTACGAAATCCTTTCCGAAGACAACCTTTCCAGTAGTATTTCGGCAATATCCCTGGGAACCAGTTGCTCTTCCAGCCCGGCTCCCTTGATGCCGTCCTAGAACATTGTCAGACAGAAGGGACAGTTGGACACCAGTACTCCGGCCCCGGTTTCGGCGGCCATCTTGGCCCCGGTTTCGGCGGCCATCTTGGCCCTGGTTTCGCTGATGCGGCTCCCAAGTTTCTCTTCAGCCATGATCCGCCCACCCCCGGCGCCGCAGCAGAAGCTTTCGGCCTTGTTCCGATCCATCTCCCGGATCGTCCCACCGACTGCGGTGATGAGTGCGCGCGGTTCCCGGTAGAGGTCGTTGTAGCGGCCGATGTAGCAGGAGTCGTGATAGGT
>JBAVTM010000501.1:0-3160 GCA_049696195.1 Desulfuromonadaceae bacterium
CAGACGGTCTCTCCGAAGCTGTATATTGCCTGCGGCATATCCGGGGCCATTCAGCATCTGGCGGGGATGAAGAAGTCTGATTTCATCATCGCGATCAACAAGGACAAGGATGCGCCGATCGGTGAAATAGCCGATGTGCTGGTCGTGGCGGACGTCATGCAGTTCGTGCCGGCCCTGACGGCGAAACTGGCCAAATAGACGTTATTGTTCAAAGGAGCATAAAATGGCAGGACCTTTAAATCATATACGTATACTGGATCTGAGCCGGGTTCTGGCCGGCCCCTGGGCCGGACAGACCCTGGCAGACCTTGGGGCCGAGGTCATCAAGGTGGAGCGGCCGGGTGTCGGGGACGACACCCGGGGGTGGGGACCTCCGTTTCTGACAGACCGGGAGGGGCGGCCGACAAGCGACGCCGCCTATTTTCTTGCGGCCAACCGGGGGAAAAAGTCGGTTACCATTGACTTTACCAGGGTTGAAGGGCAGGAGCTTGTCCGTCGTCTGGCAGCCGACTGCGACATCGTCCTTGAAAACTTCAAAGTTGGCGGGCTGGCCAAGTATGGTCTCGACTACGCTTCCCTCCAGGCGGTCAATCCGGGGATCATCTACTGCTCCATCACCGGCTTCGGCCAGACCGGCCCCTATCGGAATCGCGCCGGCTACGACTTTCTGATCCAGGGAATGGGAGGACTGATGAGCGTCACCGGAGAGCCGGATGGTACGCCCGGAGGCGGCCCGGTGAAAGTAGGTGTCGCGATCGTCGACATCTTTACCGGCATGTATGCGGTGACATCCGTTCTCGCTGCCCTTGCCCATCGGGAGCGGACAGGGGAGGGGGAGTATATCGACCTCTCGCTGCTCGATGTCCAGGTCGCGACACTGGCAAACCAGGCTACAAACTATCTGGTGTCCGGGCGGTCGCCGGAGCGGCTCGGCAACGCGCACCCGAATATCGTCCCTTACCAGGCTCTCGCTACCAGCGACGGCCATATCATCCTGGCGGTGGGAAACGACGGCCAATTCGCCAAGTTCTGCGCCGTTGCCGGTTGCCCGGAGCTGGCAGATGATGAGCGGTACGGCACAAACGCCGGCAGGGTGCGCAATCGTGACGAGTTGATTCCGCTCATCAAGGAACTGTTCAGGCAGCGGACAAGTGCCGAGTGGATTGCAGCACTCGAGCATGCCGGGGTCCCCTGCGGCCCTATCAATACCATTGCAGAGGTCTTCGCCAATCCGCAGGTCCAGTCTCGCGGCATGCGGATTGATGTGCCGCATAACGGGTCAGGGCAGATTCCGCTGGTGGGCAGTCCCATGAAGTTCACCCGGACCCCGCTGAATGACCGGCAGCCTCCGCCGCAATTGGGGGAGCATAACGATGAGGTCCTGACAGGGATCCTCGGACTCGGTGATGATGAACGGGAGCGGTTGAGGGGGGCCGGGGTTATATAGCCGACAGGCGCCAAGCTGAAAATATAGCCGTGCTGCACGGAGCAGTGCTGCTAAAATGCACAGATGAATGCTTCAACCAGCCTCGGTTTTTTTACATAAAAATAATCTAAAGTTTTTATTCACTTAAATTGGCTTAGCTTTGGAGCTGTTGGAAAATAATATTCACCGGACTATATTTTTTATTCAAATCGGTGCAGTTGATGCAGAGCATGCCCCCGTCTTTTGTATCTTTATATTCGAGTGCAAGGCGATAAAGCCCCCCCGATATAGCCGGGAGAGCCTGTTTTTGTTTACAGGAGCATACCCTGAGCGGAGCGGTCGGGATTAATGGTGCACCACCGGGGTTTTCTTAATACTAAAAAAATTTTGTGATATTATAATAGCTTGCATCTTGTTGTTGATTTGATGTAAGAGACGTCACAGAGTGTGCGTAGTTGACATTTACGCCAAGGTGTGATCAGGAAGGTTGTTGTTACACACCCGCATACATGGGGCTCCGCCGGATATTCCGGATGCAGACTTGTTGGAAGTTTGTTTAAATAACCTCTCAGGAGAGGGATTCATGCTGATAGTTGTCTGCATCAAACAGGTCCCGGATACGACCCAGGTTCAGATTGATCCGGTCACAAACACCCTGGTTCGTGACGGTATTCCCTTTATCGTCAACCCGTATGATACCCATGCCCTGGAGGAGGCTCTGCGTCTGAAAGACCGGTTCGGCTGCAAGGTCGCCGCCATTTCGATGGGACCTCCCAACGCTGAGGCCACGCTGAAGAAGGCGCTCGCGCTGGGGGTCGATCACGCCATTCTGCTCTCCGATCGGGTGTTCGGCGGCGCCGACACCCTCGCGACCAGCAATGTGCTGGCCGCCGCGATAGCCAAGCTGCATGCGGAAGTGGATGAGGTCGGCCTGGTGCTCTGCGGCAAACAGACGATTGACGGCGATACCGCCCAGGTCGGTCCCGGCATCGCCAGCCGCCTCGGCTATCAGCAGCTCACGCTGGTGGACAAGATCATCAATCTGGATCTTGCGGGGAAAGTAATCCGCGTCAGCCGGAAACTTGAAGGGCGCCACGAGATCGTCGAAGCCCCTCTGCCGGCCATGCTGACGGTGGTCCGCGAGCTGAACCGGCCGCGCTATCCGAAGGTGCAGATGCGGCTGGCCGCTGTCGAAGCGGTCGTCGAAGTGTGGAACAACAAGACCCTGCAGTTGGATGAGCAGAAAATCGGCCTGAAAGGTTCACCTACCTGGGTATCGAAAATATTTTCCCCGGAGCGCGACAAGGGGGAAATCATCGGTGACGGCTACGCCGACCCTGATGGAACCGCCGCGCTGCTGATAGATAAATTGATGGCGAAGGATATGCTACCGATATGAGCGACCCACAACCAAAACCAAAGAAACCGCGCGGCGTCGCCCGGCTGATTGCCGGCGCCTGCATCGCCTGCGGCGCCCGCTGCCAGAGCGTCTGCCCTGTCAACTGTGTCGAAATGACCGAAAGCGGCGAACCGATCATCGATGTGGCCAGGTGCATCGGCTGCCAGAAATGCGTCAAGATCTGCCCGGCCTCTGCCCTGGAGATGTACTTCACTCCCGAAGAGCTGAAAATACTCGCCGAACTGGCTGCTACAGCTGCTCCGGCCGAAGAAGAGATCGACCCGGAAGCTGCGGTGCTGGCGAAGAAGCTGGCTGAATATCGCGGTGTGTGGGTC
>JBAVTM010000502.1:0-7105 GCA_049696195.1 Desulfuromonadaceae bacterium
CCAACCCCCCTCAATCCCCCCTTATCAGGGGGGAAGCCTTTAAGCCTCCCATGATAAGGGGAGGTTTGGAGGGGTTAGATCTTTTCAAAAATCCCGGCAGCGCCCATGCCGCCGCCGATACACATGGAGACCATCCCGTAGCGGGTATCCGTGCGCTGCATCTCCTGGAGGATGCCGGCGGTCAGTTTGGCCCCGGTGCACCCCAGCGGGTGGCCGAGGGCGATCGCCCCGCCGTTTACGTTGACTTTGGAAGGATCCATGCCGAGCTCCTTGACGCAGGCCAGTGACTGAGCCGCGAACGCTTCGTTCAGTTCGATCAGGCCGATGTCGTCCAGCGTCAATCCGGCCAGTTTCAGCGCGGCAGGGATGGCGGCCACCGGGCCGATTCCCATCAGTTCCGGCGGCACCCCTTTGACGGCAAAGGCGACGAAGCGTGCCAGCGCTTTTTGGCCGATCTTCTTCAGGTACTCTCCGGAGACAACCAGCACCGCCGCGGCGCCGTCGGTCATCTGGGAGGAGTTGCCGGCGGTGACCGTGCCGGTCGCCTTGAAGGCGGGCTTCAGCCTGGACAGAGCGGCGGTGGTCGTATCGCTCCGCACGCCGTCATCGATATCGACGATCTCCGTACTCCGTTTCATTTTCCCGCCCACCAGGGTGCAGTTTTCGATCTCGACCGGAATGATTTCGTCCCTGAATTTCCCCGCCGCGATTGCAGCGGCGGCCTTGGCGTGGCTGGCTGCGGCAAAGGCGTCCTGTTCCTCGCGGGTGATGCCGTACTTGTCCGCCACCAGTTCGGCGGTAATCCCCATCGAGGCGTAGGCTTCCGGCCAGCTGGCGATCAGCCCCGGGTTGGCGCTGTACTTGCCTCCCCCCATCGGAATCATGCTCATGCTCTCGGCGCCGCCGGCGATGATGCAGTCGGCAAATCCGGCCATGATCCGCTCAGCCGCGGTCGCGATCGTCTGCAGGCCGGAGGAGCAGAAGCGGTTGACCGTCTGCGCGGGGACTTCGACCGGCACACCGGCCTTCATCGCCGCCACCCGGGCGAAGTTCATCCCCTGCTCCCCTTCCGGGAAGGCGCAGCCGATGATGATATCCTCGACGTCGTGCGGGTCTATGCCGGTTCTCTCCAGCAGCCCCTTGATCGCGATTGCCGCCAGGTCGTCCGGACGGACATCCTTCAATTTCCCTTTTTTCGCCCGGCAGCCGGGGGTGCGGTAGGCGGCCAGAATATATGCGTTTCTCATCGGTATCCTCCAGTGATGTGTGATAGTCCTGAACCAACCCCCCTCAATCCCCTCTTATCAGGGGGGAAGCCTTTAAGCCTCCCCTGATAAGGGGAGGTTTGGAGGGGTTGTATTTAATTCCGCAGCGGTTTCCCCTTTTTCAGCATGTGCTGGATCCGCTCCAGAGTCTTTTTCTGCCCGCAGAGGCGGACAAAGGCCTCCCGCTCCAGATCGAGCAGGTACTCTTCGGTGATCAGGGTGCCGGCCGGGACATCCCCGCCGGTAATGACATCGGCGACGGTACCGGCCAGATACTGGTCGTACTCGGAGATGAAACCACCCTGCCGCATGTTCCAGAGCTGCGACTTGATGGAGGCGGCCATGCTCCGGCCGGGCGCCTTCAGGTCGGTCAGCGGCCGGCCGGGGCGGTAGTTGGCGGCCAACGAGATCGCCTTCAGCTTGGCATCGTGGATGCGCGTGTCGAGGTCCATCGTGACGGCGTCCCCCTGGCGCATGAACCCCATCGGCCCCAGTTCGGCGGCCGACATGCTGACCCTGGCCATCGCGATGTTCATATAATTCCTGAAGATGAACGGGGTGGCATCGGTCTCGTACTCCTCGGCCAGCTTGATCGCGCGGATCGCCATCTCCTTGGTGCCGCCGCCTGCGGGGAGCAGGCCGACCCCGAGCTCAACCAGCCCCATGTAGGTTTCGGCGTGGGGGACCATCGCATCGGCATGGAGGCAGGTTTCACAGCCGCCCCCCATAACCAGGTTGTGCGGCGCGGCCACGACCGGGATCTTCGAATATTTGATCGCCATCATCGCCTTCTGGAACCCCTTGACCGTCATGGCGATCTCGTCAAACGCCCCTTCGGCGATCGCCATGGCCAGCAGCATCAGATTGGCGCCCGCCGAGAACATGCTTCCTTCGTTGGCGATGACCAGGCCGACACCCTCCTCTTCCGTGCGCCTGATCGCCTTGTGGGTCATGGAGAGAATTTCGCCGCCGATGGCGTTCATCTTGGTGTGGAATTCCAGGCAGAATACGCCGTCCCCCAGGTCGATCACGGAGGCGCCGCTGTTTTTTTCCACTACCATGTTGTTTCTCTTGAGGATCTGTAGGCTGACCTGTCCCGGTTTCTGCGGCATGTCCCGGTACTGACGATCCTGGATGCAATAGTACTGATTGCGGCCGTTTTCGAACCTGTAGAACCGCTCGATCGTTTTGAGTCCGGCAGGGACCTGCACGCCGTCCTTCTCCGCCCGTTCCACGAAATAGGGAATGCCGATCGCGTCGATCATCTCGAACGGGCCGAGTTCCCAGTTGAAGCCCCATTTCATCGCATTGTCAATATTGACGATGTCATCGGCGATCTCCGGAATCCGCTTGAACGTATAGATCAGCGTATCGCGCAGGTTGGTCCAGGCGAACCGGGCTCCCTTGTCGCTCCCGGTGACGACCGCCAGAAGGCGTTTGGCCGGATCGTCGATCGATTTGGCCGCCTCGATCGACGCGAACCTGGGGCGCTGCGAGGGGGCATATTCACCCGTCGTGTAATCGTAGTAGAAGAACTCCTGCCCCTTCTCACCCTTGACCTTCTTGAAGAACCCCTGCCTGCTTTTATTCCCCAGCAGCCCTTTCGTCACCATCTCCCCGACGAAAGCGGGGAATGTGAAGATGTCGCGCTCTTCGTCGGACACCAGCAGATCGTAGGAGTTGCGGGCGACATGCGCGAGCGTGTCGATGCCGACCAGGTCGGCGGTGCGGAAGGCGGCGCTTTTGGGGCGCGCGGTGGCCGGTCCGGCGACGGCGTCGACCTCTTCCACGGTCATCCCGGTCTCCATCATCGTGCGGACGCAGTTGCAGATGGCATAGACACCGATCCGGTTGGCGATGAAGTTGGGGGTGTCCTTGGCGTAGACGATCCCCTTGCCGAGTCGCCTGGAGATGAAATCGGCCATCTGGGCTACCACTGCCGGATCGGTATCTGAACAGGAAACGATCTCCAGCAGCCGCATATAGCGGGGAGGGTTGAAGAAATGAGTCACCAGGAAATTCTTCCGGACGTTCTCCGGGAGGCATTCCGCCATCTCGTTGACCGACAGGCCGCTGGTGTTGGTGGAGAGGATCGCCCCCTCCTTCAAGTTCGGCACGACCTTTTCGGTGAAGAGCTGCTTCTTGATCGCCATGTTCTCGACCACAACCTCGATCACCCAGTCATATTCCTTCAGCTTCGGCATGTCATCGTCGAAATTTCCGATCTCGATGTTGGCCGCATACCCCGGCAGGAAGAAGGGTGCCGGCTTCATCTTCATCAGCCCATCCAGCCCTGCGGCGGCGATGCGGTTGCGCACCCTGCTGTCGGCGGTCGTCAGACCGGCCGTTGTCTCCGCATCGTTCGGCTCCCGCGGCACGATATCGAGCAGAAGCGTCTGAATGCCTGCATTGGCGAGGTGTGCGGCGATGGTCGCTCCCATCACCCCCGCTCCCAGAACTGCTACCTTGTTGATCTGTTTCATTATTATTCCTCCGTTGCCTGTATGACGGATCATCCGTCAGTTGCTGTGGTCAGCGTACAGATCCTCAATTTTATACCTGTATTTTTCGTAGATAATCTTGCGCCTGAGCTTCAGCGTCGGCGTCAGTTCGCCGCCGTCAATCGAGAAATCGTGGGCCAGCAGTACGAACTTCTTGATGGTTTCATAGGGAGCCAATCGCTTGTTGATCTCGTCCACTCTCTGCTCGAACAGCTTTTGAACCGGTTCGTGCATGACCAGATCGTCAATCTGGTAATAATGAATGTGCTTTTCCTTGGCGTATTCAAGCAGGCGCTCCAGATTCGGCACGATCAGCGCGGTCAGATACGGCTTGCGATCGCCGTATACAAAAGCCGAGGAGACGTATTTATCCATCGTTAATTCGTTCTCGATCGGCTGCGGGGCAATGTTTTTGCCGCCAGCGGTAATAATCAGCTCTTTCTTCCGGTCGGTTATGAAAACGAAGCCGTCGTCTATATGCCCGACATCTCCGGTCTTGAGCCAGCCGTCCTGGATCACCTCGGCCGTGGCGGCCGGATCGTTGTAGTAGCCGAGCATGATCTGCGGCCCCTTCACCAGGATTTCGCCATCCTCGGCGATTTTGAACTCCGTACCCTTCAGGGCGACCCCGACAGAGCCGAAACGGATATGCTCAAGGTTGTTGAAACTGAGGGCCGGGCTTGTTTCGGTCAGTCCGTACCCTTCAAAAATCGGGATGCCGATGATCCAAAAAAATTCATTGATCGTCTTGTCCAGCGGGGCACCTCCCGAGCAGAACAGTTTCATGTTGCCGCCGAATCTCGCTCTGATTTTGCTGAATACCAAACGGTCGGCAATTGAATATTTCAAATTGAGCAGAGCGGAGGGGTGCTTGTCAATGTACGTAGCCTCAACATATCTCTTTCCGACATCCAGCGCCCAATGAAAAATCGCTTTTTTGACAGCCGGCGCCTGATGGACATTATCGAAGATGCGGTGGTAAATCTTTTCAAACAGGCGGGGCACACAGACCATGACGGTCGGCCGGATTTCGACCATGTTCTCCGCTACTTTTTCAATGCTGTCGGCAAACGCCAGCAGGGCACCATTGCACATCGGCAGGTAATAGCCGGCAGTTCGTTCAAGAATGTGGCTTAGGGGGAGGAAGCTGAGCAGGACGTCATTCTCGTCGATCACACCGCTCTGCTCCGTCAGATACTTGGTGTTGGTCAGGATGTTGTTGTGTGACAGCATGACCCCTTTTGGTGTCCCGGTGGTGCCTGACGTATAAATCAGTGTCAGCATGTCACCCGGTTCGATCAGGTCGATGCCGGCCTCGATCTCTTTCTTTTCTTCCGGAGTGATGGCGGAATCGATCTCGGAGAGCTGGTAGAATGTGGTAACCGGCAATTCCGGGTCTCCAAGAAAGCGCTCGAATGAAACAACCAGTTCCAGTCCCGGGATCGACTTTCTTATCTTGAGGAGTTTGGTATACTGGAACTTGCCGGAAACGAAGATGATCCTGGCCCCCGAATGATTAACCATATACTCGATCTGCTCCGGGGTGTTGGTCGGATAGATCGGTACGCTAACTGCGCGCGCGCAGAGTATACCCATGTCGGCGATAACCCATCCGGCCCGGTTTTCCGAGAGAATGGCGATCCTGTCGCCCGGCTTGACACCCATTCTGCCGAGCCCCCTGGCAACCATCAACACCCGCTCGTAGTAGGCGGCATACGTCAGCGTGACAAATGCGCCTTGTTTGCGGTATTTGAGGGCCAACCTCCCGCCGAATTTTGTGGCATTGCTCCTGAGCATGTCAGGTATGGAACGATATGTCAGGCTGCTCATGCTTCCCCCTCCGCTTCTCTTTTCCGTCACGCTACATCTACTTAACGTTCATGTCAAGTATAATTTTATTCTATTTTTGTTCATGACCAATTTTTCTTGTTAAGTATACCAGCTTTCATTGGAGGTACAATGTCTGCCATTCTTCCCGGTTTTTACGGTATTCGTCCTGGAGGCTCCGGCGACTGAATGGGCAGGGGAGAGCGAAAAAATCTGTGAATACTTCCGACCAGAGGCAAGGTATATTTCGCGTACAAACTCAGCAAGAGCCTGATATCATGCGGGCGCCAAGAATTCACATCCTGGACAGCATCTTTCTGTGTGGTAATTGTAACCAGTGAAGTTGCCCTGATATTGTTTTAAGTGGGTAGGGCGTATTTAATTCTTGACATGAGCGTTAAGGTGACATAGCTTTATCGAAAATGCTGTTCTATAATTCAAATTTCAACAGGCTGGCAGAACAAGTACTATGAAACGACATTCAAGGAATCTCCGCAGCCACATACTTTCCATGAGGGTCAGCAACGATGAATGGGAGACGATTCAGGGTTGTGCGCTGCAAAGGGGCGCACGGGTGTCAGAGGTCATGAGGGACGCATTGAAGATGTATACGCTGCGAAGTGCAGAACAAACACACGGAAAGGAGTAATGAAATGAAAAACAAACTGGTTCTGGCGTCTATGCTGGCGACTCTGACAGGGACGGCTTCCCTGGCCCTGGCCGCAGGTTTCAAGATTAACGAACAGGGAGCCAAGGCCATGGGGATGGCCAATGCTTTTGTCGCCCAGGCAGATGACCCGACGGCCCTCTATTACAATCCGGCCGGGATTGCCTATCTTAAAGGAGCGCAGATCAACCTCGGATCGCTGATCATTGCCGTGCCCCAGACGGAATTTGACGGGACGACCCCCTTAACCGGCAATCTCCCGCTCGGCAATGGCACATCACCGGTATTCGAGAAGGCAAAACGGGACCTCTTCATTGCACCAATGCTGTATGCAACCTATTCCCTTGAAACCATGCCGCTTACCTTCGGGCTTGGCGTCAGCTCGATCTACCCCCTCGCCAAGAGCTGGAACAACAGCAGTTCATTCCGCAACCAGATAGAGAATATCTCCATTAAACCGACCAACTTTCAACCGACCGTCGCCTACCGGTTCGACGAGCTGAATCTTGCGATTGCCGCCGGTCTGGACGTGACTCATACGATTGTCACACTCCAGAAGAGCGCCTACACGAGCTCGATTACCGGCGGGGCGCCCTATGGCGCGTTTGAACTCGGCGAACTGGGAGTGGACGGCACGGCCACCGATGTGGGATGGAATGCCGGGCTGCTCTGGAAGCCGCGCAAGGATCTCTCCTTCGGAGCCGCCTACCGAAGCGAAATAACGCTGCACATCAAGGGTGATGCCGACTTCCTGGCAACAAGCCCGGCCGGTCTGAGCGCGATGGGAATCGATTACACGACCTTGCCGTCAAGCGCAATTCCGTTTACCCGCACGCGTTTTACAT
>JBAVTM010000503.1:0-2032 GCA_049696195.1 Desulfuromonadaceae bacterium
GAGACGCTGGACCTGGTTTTGTGATGGCGGAGTGGAGAGCAGGTTTCCCATGACATATTCCGCCGTTTGAATCTATCGAACCATCTCGAACCGCATTCGACCACTGTGCGGCGACACTAAAGCATCAATATTCTGCAGCCCTTCCAGCGCCCCATATGGCATCGATATATGGGGCGCTTTTATCTCCGGTTCTCGTGGGTTGATGCGAATGACGGTAGCATGTTCACAGTTCCACCCGATCCGCTCCGATGTCGCCCGGATCGTAGGTATAGCGCTTCCTGCCCCTATCTCTATCACCGCAATGCGGCGATCTGCATTGTTTTTCAGAAACCGGTCAAACGCCTGCTCCTGGATGCGAGCGTGGTCCGGAAGCCATGACCGGTCGCCGAACATGAGAATGTTGGGGCGGCTGACCTCTCCGCAACCAGGGCAGCGGGGAAGCGGGGGGCGGGCACGCATGGTAGCTTCATCAACCCGGATTGTCTCATCGTTGCGCCAGATGGCGCTGCTGCATGGGATCTGACACTGCAGCCGGTGAATCGAACCATGCACCTCCAGAATCCGCTCGCCGGCATACCCCGCTTTCTGGAACTGGCCGTCAACATTGGAGGTTACCACAAAGTAGTCAGCACTCTTCCGCTCAATCCACTTACCTATGATATGGAATCCGTCATGGGGAACGGTATCCCGGTACAGATTGGTGCGATGTCCATAGAACCCCCAGCCAAAGGATGGGTCAGCGGCAAAATGCTGCGGGTTGGCGCAGTCGACGAAAGAGAGTCCCAGGCGTGAATAGGCTGGATATGCCCTCCAGAAGCCGTGGTCGCCGCGAAAGTCCGGCAGGCCGGAATCCACCCCCATTCCGGCTCCGGCGGTAATGATAAAAACTTCTGCTTCACCGATGATTGCCGCGGCACGCTTCAGCACCCCACCCTCCCCATGACACTCTGAAATCGGGATTTTCCGGCACTATAGCGTCAGGATGGCGAAGTGACAACAGTTAACATGCCGAGTAAAAACAGTGGCCTGCAGCAGTAACACGAATTTGTTTTTTTAGCGTTTGACTCTTGTTTTATATGATGTATTTTATTCGTGTTACTCTTTTCAAAAACTGGTGCCACGGCCAAAAGGGGGGATCAGCATGCATATGGCGGACGCATTACTGTCTCCTGCGGTCGGCGGGACGATGTGGGGCGCTTCAGCCGCGACCATCGCCTACTGCTCCAAAAAAGTCCGAGCAGAGATGGATGACCGCAGAATCCCTCTGATGGGTGTCCTGGGGGCGTTTATCTTTGCTGCACAGATGATCAGCTTCACCATTCCGGTCACCGGTTCCAGCGGGCACCTCGGCGGCGGACTGATACTCTCCATCCTGCTCGGCCCGCATGCCGCCTTCCTGACGATCGCATCGGTACTGGTGGTTCAGGCATTCTTTTTTGCCGACGGGGGGCTGCTGGCGCTTGGCTGCAACATCTTCAACCTCGGCTTTTTTCCGGCATTCATCGCCTACTCTCTTGTCTACAAAAGGATCGTCGGCGGCACCCCTACTCCGGCCCGCATATCGATCGCATCAATGGCGGCTGCCGTCATCGCCTTGCAGATGGGCTCCTTCGGGGTTGTCACGGAAACCGTGCTGTCCGGAATTTCCTCGCTCCCCTTTTCGACCTTCGCGCTCATCATGCAGCCGATCCACCTGGCGATCGGTGTCGGCGAGGGACTGGTGACCGCATCTGTCATCTCTTTTCTGTATAACGCCAAACCTGAAATCCTGCGAAGCACCATGGAAGCCGGCCCGGCAAATATTCATCCGATTCGCACTATTGTGCCGGCCATCCTGGCAGTGACGCTGCTGACGGGCGGGTTTGTTTCCCGGTTCGCCTCTGAAAAGCCTGACGGCCTGGAATGGGCCATATCCGAAGTGACCGGGCAAAAAGAGCTGACAGGTCCGAAGCATGGGATCCATGGGGCCTTGGCCCTTCTCCAGAAAAAGCTCTCCTTTCTGCCGGATTACTCGTTTGGAAAACCGGCCGGG
>JBAVTM010000504.1:0-3310 GCA_049696195.1 Desulfuromonadaceae bacterium
TGGCCACCAGGCGCTGCATCAACGCCGGAGCGTTGACGAAACCGAGCACCCGGTTACTGAAGACCGCACCCTCCATGAACTGCCCCGCGGTATTCATGCGGGGATTGGCGGCCAGATACCCGATCCGCTCACCTGGCAGAGCCAGGTCCTTGCTGTGTGAAGTGACGATAATCGAGCTCTCCACCAGCGGGAAGATATTGGGAACCTGCTTGCCGTCAAAAGCGATGCGGGCGTACGGTTCATCGGATATCACGTAGATCAGGTGACCGGTCCGTTCGTGGATTTTTTTCAGAACATCCCCGAGCCGCTTCAGGCTTTGGGCCGGATAGATAACGCCGGTCGGGTTGTTGGGGGAGCAGATGATGATGGCACGGGTTTTGGCGGTGATTGCTTTTTCGATGGCATCGATATCAAGCTGGAATGTGTCGCGATCCGTCCAGACCTCGACCGGTACGCCGCCGTGGTTGTCGATGTAGAACTTGTATTCGACGAAGTAGGGAGCCAGGATGATGACCTCCTCCCCCGGATTGAGAATCGTCTTGAGCACCACATTGAGGGCGCCGCCGGCGCCGCAGGTCATGATGATATTGCCGGCCGGGACGGTAAGGCCGGAATCGGCGGATATCTTTTTCGCCACGGCGCCCCGTGTCTCGGCATATCCGGCGTTGTTCATGTAGCGGTGCATACCGGGAAGCGGGTTCCGCGCCAGTTCCAGCAGTTCGCGGCCGAAGGATTCGGGTGGCTCCACGTCAGGGTTGCCGAGCGTAAAATCATAAATATTCTCGGCGCCGAACTCCTGCCGCAACCGTTCCCCCTCTTCGAACATCCTGCGAATCCAGGACGATTTGGATATTTGACTGGCGATCTTCATAGCAATAGCCATTACATTTTCCTCCACGATAATTTTTCTGATAGGATGGTCCTGTAACATACAGAAATTCACGGAGAACTCAAATGGAAATCCCTCCGTATCCCCAGTCACGGGCGCTTCTAATAACCGACAAACCGCTCCTGGACCGGTTATGTGCCGATCTGCAGCCGCGCATTTCCGAACTGACCTTTGCCGGTCTCTACCTGTTTCGATATGCGCACGAGTACAAGCTGGCAACGGCCGCCGATTCGCTCGTCGTGCTGGGCAGGGGGTATGACGGAGCGGAATATTTCCTGCCGCCACTGGGGGGAGATATCGCTGCCGCCCTGAAGATCATGTTTGCCAGCGGTCTGCCGCTATACGGCGCCGATGATCAGTTTGTCGCCGGGTACCTTGCCGGGAAGACCCTGCAGATTACCGAACTGCGCGACTCGTGCGATTATCTCTACCTTCGCGAGGAGCTGGCAACGTTACCGGGAGGCCGCTTTCACAAGAAGAAAAACCGGATCAATTATTTTACCAGCCGCCATGACTACCGTGTCACCCTCTTTTCGGGGGAGTACCTTGACGGCTGCCTGAACCTGCTGGACAAACTGGTGCAGAGCAGCCTCGACGAGATCGGCAGTTCGCTGCGCATGGAATTGGAAGCCACGTACGAGGCGCTGCGCTGCGAAGTGCCGCTCGGTCTTGAGGGGGTAGTCGTGCTGGTGAACGAGAGCGTGTCGGCCTTTTCCCTTGGCGAGTGCCTCAACCGGGATACCGCCGTGTGTCATTTCGAGAAGGCGGATCCCTTTACAGAGGGGTTGTATCAGCTGGTGAACCGCGAGTTTGCCCGGTTGCTGTTTCAGGAGTGCCGCTACATTAACCGGGAGCAGGATCTTGGGGATGTGGGGCTGCGCAGCGCCAAGCTGTCGTATCATCCGGTGGAACTGGTGAAGAAGTATCTGGTGTCTCCATGGTAAAGATTTTGTTGCACTTTGCATAAATACATAGTACAAGATTCGTTCTTTTAAAGACGGCATTTATCTGCCGAAATCTCCTTGCTCCGGCTAGGACCGGGGCTCGAATCCGTGAGGAGGATTATCAACATGAGGAAGTACGAAACAATTTTCATCCTCCAGCCTGAACTGAGTGAAGACGACATCAAGTCGGTCACCACAAAGGCACAGGACGTCATCACGACGTACAAAGGCGAGTGTATCAGGATGGATGACTGGGGTATCAGGAAACTGTCCTATCCCATCAAGAAGTCTGCCAGAGGCCGTTATTACTATCTCCGCTTTGATGGGGACAGCGCTCTTATCTTTGAGCTTGAGCGTCGTCTGAGACTTGACGACAAGGTGCTGCGCTACCAGAGCATAAACATCACCGACCTGCCCGAGCGTGCCGTACCGGAAAAGAAAGTTGAACTGCCGGAAGCAATAACGGAAGAGACTGTGGAAGAGACAACTGTAGAAGCACCTGCCGCTGAAGAAGCTGCCGAATAATTTCCTGGAGGAGATATACTCATGAGTGACGAAAGACCAGCTACAACATCAACTTATCAGCGTCCTGCAGGTCCTGCCGGACAGCGTCCTGCAGGCGGACCGGGACAGCGTCCGTCAGGCCCCGGCGGACAGGGTGGACCACGCAAGAGACGCCCTTTTCAGCGTCGTAAAGTGTGCCGTTTCTGTGCAGAAAAAAACCTGACCATCGATTACAAAGAGCCCCGTACACTCCGCTTTTTTATTACGGAGCGCGGCAAGATTGTTCCTCGCAGAATCTCCGGGAACTGTGCAGCACATCAGCGGCACATCACTGAAGCCATCAAGCGAGCCAGAAACATTGCTCTTCTGCCGATTGCCGCTAACCACGCAGTAAACTGACAGCATCTGAATGAGCCTTAAACCACAAACCGACCACTTCCTGCGCGTGCGCCTTAAAGCGTCACTGCTTGGAGTGGTCGGTTCCTTTGTTTTATTTGCGGCCTATCTGGCCGTGCCGCCTCTGGGAATTTTTTCCGGGATACTGGCACCGTTTCCTGCGGCATATAACCGCCTGGTTCATGGTCGTATGTCATCACTGATTGTCATACTCGGCGCAACTGCCGCCATAACCGGACTGTTCGGAATCTTTGCCGGCGGGCTGTACTTGGGCATGTGCGGGATGATAAGCTTTTTAATGCCGGAACTTCTTTTACGCGGCATCAGTGCCAGTCGGGCAATCTTCTGGACTACGGCGGTTAATCTGCTGATTTTTACTGCCGGTTTCATTGCCTACAGCACAGTATCAGGCTTGAATTTGCAGCAGCTTATTTCTACCGAGATTTCAGGCAGCTTAAAACAGGCGGTCGATTTATACGAAAAAGGGGGAGTCACGGGAGAAGATCTTGTAGCCATCAAGCGTTCGATGGCTACTGCCGCCGATCTACTGCAGCGCCTCTACCCCGCTCTTGTCACG
>JBAVTM010000505.1:0-1608 GCA_049696195.1 Desulfuromonadaceae bacterium
ATTTCTTTAATATGAGGATTAAACAGGCCGAGGGTGTTGGGGCAGGTCATCATGACCGCCGCCACCTCGTCGGTCATCGCCGCCTTGAACAGCTCAATATCCATGTCGCCATAGGGTGCGGTCGGCACGGTGATGATCTCGTACCCGGCTATCGCCGCCGAGGCCGGATTGGTGCCGTGGGACGAATCAGGGACTACCACGTATTTCTTTTTCGCCTTGTTCCCCTTGGCCGCATGGTAGGCGGAAACAAGCATGATGCCGGTCATCTCGCCATGGGCGCCGGCCAGCGGCTGGGTGGTAACTTCGTCCATGCCGGTGATGGCGGCCAGCATCTGCCCCAGGTCGTACAGCATCCCGAGCGTCCCCTGGCAGAGTTCCACGCCCCCCGGCAGAAGCGCCGTCATCGGGTGGAACGGAGCGAACAGGGCGGCCGCATTTTCCAGCACCTTGGCGTTGTACTTCATCGTGCAGGAACCGAGCGGATAGAAGTTGGTGTCCACCGAGAAGTTGCGGCGGTACAGGTTGGTGAAATGCCGCACCAGATCGAGTTCGGAGACCTCGGCCAGTCCGGCGTTTTCGGCGCGCAATAGGGAGGCCGGCAGAGAGGAGGCGGCCGGAACATCGGATGCGGGCAGCTTGATGCCGCGGCGGCCGGTGACCGATTTTTCATAGATCAGTTGCATAGCGCCACCTCCAGTTCCTTGACAAACGTATCGATTTCCTTTTTTGTCCGTTTCTCGGTCACCGTCACGACCAGACAGTTCTCGGATCCACTATAATACTGCCCCAGCGGTACTCCGGCGGCAATCCCCAGATCAAGCAGCCCTGCGACGACACCATCGGCGTTTTTCGGAAGGACGAGGGTGAACTCGTTGAAGGTGACAGCCGACTGAAGCACGGTCACTCCCGGAATCCTTCCCAACTGCGCCTTGGCGTATTCGGCCTTGTCGCGGTTCGGGCGGGCCAGCTCGGCCAGCCCCTCTTTCCCGACGGAGGAGAGGAAGATCAATCCGCGCAGGGCGCAGAGCCCCTGATTGCTGCAGATATTCGAGGTGGCCTTGTGGCGTTTGATGTGCTGTTCGCGGGCCTGCAGCGTCAGCACATAGCCGCGCTTGCCGTTCCGGTCGACGGTTTCGCCGACGATACGGCCGGGCATGTTGCGGATAAACGTTTTTTTGGCGGCGATGAAGCCGAAGGAAGGGCCGCCGAAGGAGAGCGGGTTGCCGAGGCTCTGGCCGTCGCCGACGGCGATATCGATCCCGGTCTCGCCGGGGGACTTCAGTATGCCGAGGGAGATCGGGTAGACCGAACCGATCAGCAGTGCCCCGACGCCGTGAACCTGGTCCGCCAGAGCCGTGAAATCTTCGATGCTGCCGAAGAAATTGGGGTTCTGCACCAGCACGGCGGCCACGCTGTCGTCCAGCACGGCGGCCAGCCCGGCCCGGTCCAGCAGTCCGGCGACCGGCGCGAGTTCAACGACTTCCACATCCTGGTTGAAGAGATAGGTCCTCAGTACCTGCCGGGAAAAGGGGCTGACGCAGCCGTCCACGACGATCTTGGTGCGGCCGGTTATGCGCAGCGCCATCATCGCGGCCTCGGCGCAGGCGG
>JBAVTM010000506.1:0-3272 GCA_049696195.1 Desulfuromonadaceae bacterium
TCATGACACCTGAAAGAATAACAGAGCCGGGATTTACCTTGTCCAGATTTGCATACTTTGGCGCAGTGCCGTGGGTAGCCTCGAAGATGGCATGCCCGGTCACATAGTTTATATTGGCGCCGGGTGCTATACCAATACCACCAACCTGGGCAGCCAGCGCATCGGAGAGAAAGTCTCCTTCCAGATTCATCGTGGCAACTACATCAAATTCCTTGGCACGGGTCAGTACCTGTTGCAATGTAATATCCGCGATGGTGTCCTTGATCATCAACAACTTCTTCAATTGACCATTGCCATGAGTCGGCAGCAATGTAAGGGCGGCTTCTACCTCTTTACGGATGCCTTCCTGCTGCCGGGGCGACATCATATCATAACCAGGGTCGATCATTCGTGCATTTTCTTCAACAGAAAGTCCCGGGTTTCGATCCTGATTGGAAATTATCCACGACTCCCGTTCAGTTACTACCCGGGAGCGGAACTCGGAAATGGCCAAAGCATAGCCCCAATCCTTGAACGCCCCCTCCGTGAACTTCATGATGTTGCCCTTATGGACAATGGTCACGGACTTGCGTTTATGATCGAGCGCATACTGAATAGCTGCGCGGATCAGACGCTCAGAGCCATCCCGGGAGATCGGCTTGATGCCGATGGAGGAACTTTCAGGGAAACGGATCTTGCTGACCCCCATTTCCTCTATCAGAAAGCGTATTATTTTATCACATTCAGCGGTGCCGGTCATCCATTCGATACCGATATAAATGTCTTCGCAGTTTTCACGGAAGATCACCATATCGACATCTTCCGGCTTTTTCACCGGAGTCGGAACACCCTGAAAATAGCGTATCGGCCGAAGACAGGTGTACAGGTCGAGCATCTGGCGGAGTGCAACATTCAATGAGCGTATGCCGCCGCCAATCGGAGTTGTCAGCGGTCCTTTGATTCCGACCAGAAACTCCCTGAACGCCTGCACGGTCTCATCCGGCAGCCAGGCCTTGTCACCCATCTCATTGCGGAAGCGGTTGAAGGGCTTTTCGCCGGCAAACACTTCCATCCAGCTGATCTTCTTCGAGCCGCCGTAGGCCTTTCCCACGGCGGCATCGAAAACACGGACCGAAGCCTTCCAGATATCAATACCGGTACCGTCACCTTCAATATAGGGAATGATCGGGTTGTTCGGCACCTTCAGCATGCCGTCACTCCCCATGGTGATCTTTTCCCCCGGAGGGACTGTAACGTAAGTATATTCCATCTAGCTCACTTTGCGCGGTTGAATCAAGTTATAAAAGAGCTTTGAGGCGCATGCGCTTTTATGCGATTGCGTCGATAATTGCGTTTAATGTCGCGCTCGGACGCATTGCTTTTTCAGTTTTTACCGGATCAGGAAGATAATAGCCACCCATATCGACTGGTTTACCCTGGGCTCCGATCAACTCTTCATTGATCTTTGTCTCATTTTCCTGAAGCTGCTTGGCTACCTTGGCAAAACGTGCCTGCAGATCCTTGTCCCTGGTCTGTTCTGCCAAAGCCTCGGCCCAGTACATTGCGAGGTAGAAGTGGCTGCCTCTATTGTCTATCTGACCAACCTTACGGGCCGGGTTCTTGTTGTTCTCGAGGAACTTGGTATTGGCCTGATCAAGCGTATCAGCCAGGAGCTGAGCTTTTTCATTTTTAAAGGTAGCTGCCAAATGCTCCAGCGATACCGCGAGCGCCAGGAATTCACCGAGTGAATCCCATCTCAGGTACCCTTCCTGGACAAACTGTTGAACATGTTTAGGCGCCGAGCCGCCTGCACCTGTCTCGAACAGTCCGCCGCCAGCCAGAAGCGGCACGATCGACAGCATCTTCGAGCTGGTACCCAGCTCGAGAATCGGGAACAGGTCGGTAATATAGTCACGCAGGGCATTTCCGGTTACGGAAATGGTATCCTGGCCGGCTTTCGCCCTTGGAAGAGTGAATTGCATCGCTTCCACGGGAGACATGATATGAATTTCCAGACCCTTCGTATCGTAATCTTTCAGGTACTGATTCACTTTCAGAATCATCTGTGCATCATGGGCCCTGTTTTTATCCAGCCAGAACACAGCGGGTGCCCCGGTTGCACGTGCCCTGTTTACAGCAAGCTTGACCCAGTCCTGAATCGGCAGATCTTTTGCCTGACAACCACGCCAGATGTCGCCTTCTTCCACGGCGTGCTGGAACAGCACCTCTCCCGCAGCATCAACGACACGCACCGTGCCGTTTCCCGGAACCTTGAAGGTCTTGTCGTGTGAACCATACTCCTCGGCCTTCTGTGCCATGAGACCGACGTTGGAGGTGCACCCCATGGTCGAGGGATCGAAGGCACCGTTTTTCTGGCAGAAAGCGATGCACTCCTGATACCACTCGGAATAGCAGGTGTCGGGAATGACACACTTGGTATCGTGCAGTTTTCCGTCCGGTCCCCACATCATCCCCGAGTCACGGACTACAACGGGCATGGATGCGTCGATGATGATATCGTTGCTTGCATGAAGATTGGTGATTCCCTTGGCGGAGTCAACCATCGCCAGCTCGGGTCTTTTCTTGTAAACGGCCTGGATATCAGCTTCAATCTCGGCCTGTTTGTCCGCCGGCAATTTCTTGATTTTCAGGTAAAGGTCACCCATGCCAAGGTCCGGATTGACACCCAGCTCTTTAAAAGTAGCAGCGTGCTTTTCAAAAACATCCTGGTAGAAGACGGAGACGAAATGACCGAACATGATCGGATCGGATATTTTCATCATTGTCGCTTTGAGGTGTACCGAGAACAACACGCCTTTTGCTTTTGCGTCGTCGATCTGCTCGGCAATGAATTTGCGCAGGGCACGAACATTCATGAATGCCCCGTCAAGGACTTCACCTGCCAGAAGAGGCAGTTTTTCTTTAAGAACGGTGATTTTTCCGGCCTGATCAACAAACTCGATTTTTACATTGCCGGCTTGTTTCATCGTAGTGGATTTTTCACTATGATAAAAATCTCCGGACGTCATATGTGATACATGCGTCTTCGATTCCGGGCTCCAGGCGCCCAGTTTGACAGGATGCTTTTTGGCGTATTCTTTTACCGCTTTCGCCACCCGCCTATCGGAGTTCCCTTCCCTCAGCACAGGGTTTACTGCACTTCCCAGACACTTGGCATACTGTGCGTGAAGTGCTTTTTCAGTTTCGGTTTTCGGCTCCTCCGGATAATCAGGGAGTTTATAGCCCTTTTCCTGCAGTTCTTTGATAGCGGCTTTCAACTGCGGGATCGAGGC
>JBAVTM010000507.1:0-2179 GCA_049696195.1 Desulfuromonadaceae bacterium
GCGATCATTTCCTGTTTGTTCGCAATGAGCACGAAGGAGATCAGTTTCACTCTGCCGCTTACAATCGCTCTTTTCGATATCTGTTTCCTCAAAGGATCAGTACGACAGAGACTCGTCCGACTTTCCCCCTTTATTCTCTGTGTGTTGGTAATGCCATTTTATCTTTTCGGATTAGACCAAGGAATAGATGCTGTTACTCATGGAGGCGGGGATGAAACATGTATCCCATTACCTCGGTTGACATATCTGTATACTGAATTTCGAGTGATAATCACCTATATGCGGCTACTCATACTGCCGGTGGCACAAAATCTTGACTATGATTACCCTGTATATACCTCATTTTTCCAGACTCAAGTATTTGCATCCCTGGCTCTAATCATCGCACTACTTGGATATGGCTTCTACCTTCTTAAAACATCACAAAAAAACACATGCCGGTTTCCGGCACTGCTGCGCATCTCGGGATTTGCAATACTCTGGTTTTTTATCACGCTTTCAATAGAGTCAGGAATGGTGCCGCTCCTTGACACTATTTTCGAGCACCGGCTCTATCTTCCGTCGGTCTGGTTCTTTATATCTATTGCCGTAGTTATTGCCGAACTTTATCAAGGTTCGAAGACTAAAAAACAGTTCGTTGCGACGACAACTGTTATTTTGATCGCCATTTCAGGTTATGCAACCTATCAGCGTAACAATGTCTGGAGGGATCATTCCACTCTCTGGGCAGATGTTGTAAAAAAAGCACCCAACAACATACGTGCCTTGACAAATCTAGGCACATACTACATCAACAGACTCGATCCCGCCACTGCCATTCCGTTACTGGAACAAGCCGTTTCGATTGATCCTAAATACTTTCCCGCACATTATGCTCTTGGTTTGGCATTTATTCAGCGAGGTGACCCCGAGCGTGCCCTTAAACATTTTGTAACAACCACCGAGTTGGCTCCCAACGGTTCGAAGGGGTGGAAAGAGGCGGGTCGGCTTTTGTTAAAAAGAGGGGATGGGGATGCAGATGCAGTGTTTTTTATGCGCCAGGCACTTAAGATTGATCCCAATGCTTTTTCCTCCCAGGAGAAAGCCTGTATGTTTGGAAAGTTTTAGACACCACTTTCGGTTAGGTTAACAGAGCGCCCTACCTTCAGGATTAACGACCGGATTGAGCCGGCACGATCAGGGGCGGCACCACGTTTGCCAAATGCAGTCAAGATTCCATGAAATGCTCCAGTTCGAAAAGTCCTTTCTCCCGGACTCTTCAGCGGTTGTTATAACCCGAAGCACTATGTGCCCCCCGTTTCCATCACTTCATTCCGATAATTCCCTCGAACCACTGCATGAACCGCGATGACAGGATAGCCCCCACTGTTGATTCTGACGGATCAACATCAGCCGCTGCTTCGGGATTCCGGCCGATTCCGGCCGCCTGCGCAATAAATTTTGCAGGGTCACGTTGACAAGTGGCAAGCGGGAAGTACAATTCATTATTAAATTGTTGTTATCAATACCCTGCATAGTATCCGTTCTCGCCCCCTGATATCCCGATCCGGAGTTTATATGCAGTGAGGAGACAGTCATGGCCGTTCGCATGGAAGGCATGGAGGCTCATCTGGAAGGGGATTGGACCATCTCCGGAGTGGAAGAAAACATTCATTCGTTAATGCACTCCCTGGTACAGATTGAAGCCGGCGGCTCGAATCATCTCAGCGTAGACTGCGGAGAGCTTATAAAAGCCGACAAGTGCGGCCTGCAGCTTCTCAAAGTCTGGTTGCTTTGCGCCAGACTCCGGGGAGTGGAGCCGAAGCTGGTAAATATTACGGAACAAATGTATCTGGCGATTCAGCAATTCGGCCTCGATGGTTTAACTGCTTCCGGTCCGAGGGGAGCTGATACTCAAATACGGGAATCGGAGACGGCACAATGATACAGAATATGCGTAACAGATATTATCTACCGCTGGCAATAGCCGTGCTGGGGATGGTGTCGGCTGTCGCAGTCGCCGCTACAGGCGGATTGCTCGGAGTGGAGTTGGGTGTTAACGCCGATAGGGAAAAAATCCTGACGGAGAAGCTTTCCGACGTATTCGATGTTGTCCATGAACTGCGGGTGGGATTCGCTTCCGACCACGGGGTCGCAAATCCGGTTGCGCTTGTGGCGGCGGTCAGGCATAGCCCGATGG
>JBAVTM010000508.1:0-4279 GCA_049696195.1 Desulfuromonadaceae bacterium
CCCGCTTCGGAGATCAAGGAGCTGGCGGGCGCACTCAAGAAAAAGTGCGGCTGCGGGGGCACCGTTAAAGAGGGTATCATTGAGATCCAGGGTGATCATCGTGACACACTGTCGGCGGAATTACAGGCCCGCGGCTTCAAGGTGAAACTGGCAGGCGGATAACTTAATGGCGACGTATACCATGCATAATTCAATAATTTCTTGACCTCACCACGATTATCACCTATCTTTATAAATCTATTTTATCCCGGCAGACAGCGACCATGATCGATCGTTTCATGGTTCAAGAACAGATGCGAGAGTGGCGGAATTGGCAGACGCACCAGACTTAGGATCTGGCACCTCACGGTATAGGAGTTCAAGTCTCCTCTCTCGCACCATCCAGATCCCCCGATGTTTGTTTCGAAGTTCTTCACATGCAAACATTACATTTCACTATAGAAGAGGATAGCTACCATGCAGGTTCACGTCGAAGACATCAGTCCGGTTCAAAAAAAGATTACCATCGAAATACCAGCAGAACGCGTTAACGAAGAGATCGATAAAGCGTATTCAGCGATCCAGAAAAAAGCCAAGCTGCAGGGATTCCGTCCCGGCAAGGCGCCTATGCAGCTCATCAAACGCACCTACAGTGATGCCATGCGCGACGATGTCATGCGCCGCCTCTATCAGCAGACTCTCTACAAAGCGCTCGATGAGCACAAGGTAGAGCCGCTCGATTCTCCCACCATTGAGAGCGACATACTCGAACCGGGAGTACCGTTTAAATACAGCGCGATCATTGAAGTCATGCCGCAGATATTGTTAAATGAGCAGGCCGGACTGATTGTAAAAAAAGAAAAATATGTTTCCAAGCCCGAAAACATCGATAGCGAACTGAAACGCATGCAGGAAAACATGGCTCAACTGATCCCGCTTGGCGAAGACGCTGTCGTTGAAAATGGCCACACCGTTTCTGTCGATTATTCGGTTACCGTGGCAGGTCCGCCGGAGGAAAACAGCGGCGCTCAGTCTGCAGAGGTTGAAATCGGATCCAGCAAACTGATACCTGGCTTTGAAGAACAATTGATCGGGCTCAAATCCGGAGAATCCAAGGAGTTCACCCTTGAACTTCCGGCAGGCCCCGACCAGCCGGAATCCGCAGGGAAGAACGGTTTATTCAAAGTTACCGTCAAAGAAATCAAACGCAAAGAACTACCCGAACTTGATGATGAGTTCGCACAGCAGTTCGGCGAATATGACACCATGGAAGAGTTACGCTCCAAAATGGTTGAGTACCATGAAAAACACGAAAAAGAGCGTATCGACAATGAGTTCAAGGAGCGGATTATCCAGGCACTGATTCAAAAAAATCCGCTGGATGTTCCTGAATCGATGGTAAAGCGGCAACTGGACCATATGTTCGAAAACCTCAAGAACCGCCTTAAAAGCCAGCAGATGTCGCTCGAAATGATGGGGCTCGATGCGGAAGGTTTCCGCGCACGCTTTCGTGACGATGCAATTGACAAGGTCAGAGGCGGTTTACTGTTGATGGCTTTAGTGGAAAAAGAAAACATCTCCGTATCCGATGACGATCTGGCTGCGCACTACGAAAAAATCGCTGCCGGAAATCCGGAGATGCTCGACCGCATCAAAGAGTATTACTCATCCAACCAGAATGCGAAGAGTTCGATCATCTCGGAAATCAAAGAGGATAAAGCAATTTCTTTTCTGATTGACCATGCCGTGGTCACCGAAGTTGACGCAGAGCAGCTTAAAGCAGCCTAAGGGGACCTTCCATGTATATTCCGATGGTTGTAGAGCAGAGCGGCAGGGGCGAACGGGCATACGATATTTATTCCCGCCTGCTTAAAGAACGGATTATTTTTCTCGGCGGGGCGATTGACGATACGGTAGCCAACCTCATCATCGCCCAGATGCTGTTCCTTGAGGCAGAAGATCCGGACAAGGATATCCATCTCTATATCAATTCTCCGGGAGGCGTTGTCACCGCAGGGATGGCCATCTTCGACACAATGCGGTACATCAAGGCTCCCGTGTCCACTATTTGTGTCGGGCAGGCGGCATCGATGGGAGCGATATTGCTGACAGCCGGTGAAAAGGGGAAACGCTTCAGCCTCAGTCATTCGAGGATCATGATTCACCAGCCGCTGGGAGGTTTCCAGGGGCAGGCGACTGACATCAGCATCCACGCCAAGGAAATCCTGCGAATGAAAGATGAATTAAACGGAATCCTTGCCGAACTGTCAGGTCAGCAGAAATCGAAAGTTGAAGCAGATACCGAGCGTGACTTCTTCATGTCCGGCGAAGATGCAAAAGAGTATGGTTTGATCGATGCTATCTTTACGCGTAAAGAGCTCACTGGAGAGACACTATGAGTCGTCGTGACACAACACAGACACAGGAGCACCTGACCTGCTCTTTCTGCGGAAAGAGCCAGGAAGATGTAAAAAAGCTTATTGCCGGGCCGGCTGTTTTTATCTGTGACGAATGTATCGAACTCTGTAATGACATCATTGCGGAGGAGATGAAACTTGAAGAAACCACCGGGCCGGACCTGAAGAAACTTCCCAAACCGCGAGAGATCAAAGATATTCTTGATGAATATGTTATCGGCCAGGAAATGGCCAAGAAAGTTCTCTCCGTCGCGGTCTATAATCATTACAAACGAATTGAGTCCGGCGGCAAGCCGGGTGATGTCGAAATGCAGAAAAGCAATATCCTGCTGCTTGGCCCGACCGGTTCCGGCAAGACACTCCTCGCCCAGACGCTGGCCCGGATTCTTAAGGTACCGTTTGCAATGGCGGATGCAACCAACCTTACCGAAGCCGGCTATGTCGGTGAAGATGTTGAAAACATCATCCTCACCTTGTTGCAGGCGGCAGATTACGATGTCGAACGGGCACAGAAAGGCATTGTCTACATTGATGAGATAGATAAAATTGCCCGAAAGTCCGATTCACCTTCGATAACCCGTGATGTATCGGGCGAGGGGGTGCAGCAGGCGCTTCTCAAGATCATTGAAGGCACCGTTGCCAGCATTCCGCCGAAAGGCGGCAGGAAGCATCCGCAGCAGGAATTCATGAAAGTTGATACCACAAATATCCTCTTTATTTGCGGCGGGGCATTTGCCGGACTGGAAACAGTTATTCAGCAACGAATTGGAAAGAAATCGCTCGGTTTTGGAGCGGACATCAAGAAGCGTGAAGAGAAAAAGCTTGGTGAGCTGCTCAAGAGCCTGACTCCTGAAGACCTCCTCAAATATGGTTACATCCCTGAGTTCGTCGGCCGCCTCCCCATGCTCGCCACACTGACCGAGCTTGATGAAGAGGCCCTGGTTCAGATTTTAAAAGAGCCGAAGAACTCTCTCGTGAAACAATATCAGAAGCTTTTTGAGCTCGAGAAAGTACGTCTGCGTTTTACCGACGGTTCTTTGATCGCCATTGCCAAGGAAGCGTTGAAACGCAACACCGGGGCACGCGGTTTGCGTGCGATTCTGGAAAATTCGATGCTCGACATCATGTACGAGGTCCCGTCACAACCGAATGTACAGGAAGTTGTTATCAATGAAGACGTCATCTATCACAAAGAAAAGCCGATTATCGTATATGAACAGGAATTAAAAGAGGCTGCCTAATTTCACCTTTAATTCAGGGTGTTATGCTGATTTTGTCGTTTTAATCAGAGCATTTTGTTCCATTTATTATCATAAACATGCTCAACCGCCCAGAATATGCACGTTTGCACGAAAAAACACTTGACACTATTTAAGAACATCTGATAAACAGTGACTCGCTTTGTGTTCAACAATCAAATATCTGGAGGTGTAACGTGACAAAAGCAGAATTGATCAGTTCAGTAGCAGAACAGGCCGGCCTGAAAAAAGTAGAAGCTGAGAAAGCCGTTTCCGCATTTCTCGCCAGTGTAACTGCTGCTCTGAAAAGTGGAGACAAACTTAGCCTCGTCGGTTTCGGTACATTCTCCACTGCTAAACGTGCCGCCCGCAAAGGCCAGAATCCACAGACAGGCAAGAAGATCGACATTCCTGCCGCAACGGTACCGAAGTTCAAACCAGGTAAAACGCTGAAAGAAGCCGTTAACGTTGTTCCTAAGAAAAAGAAATAATTTTTCCGTAGAACGCTGAGGGGTTGTAGCTCAGTTGGTTAGAGTGCCAGCCTGTCACGCTGGAAGTCGCGGGTTCGAGCCCCGTCAACCCCGCCATAAAATAAGGGCGAATAGCTCAGCTGGGAGAGCGCCAGCCTTACAAGCTGGATGTCAC
>JBAVTM010000509.1:0-2595 GCA_049696195.1 Desulfuromonadaceae bacterium
ACCATTGACTGCGGCAATGACCGGTTTTTTCATCTGCCTGATGGAGAGCATCACCCGTTGCCCGGCATGGGCAAAGGCATGCGCCTGGCAAGGATTAATTGCAGCCATCTCCTTGATATCACCACCGGCCACAAAGGCCTTTTCACCGGCGCCGGTCACGATCACCACCTTGACAGCGGCATCCTGTTCCAACCAGTTGAGGGCAAACCCCAACTCCGTGACAACTTCGCGGTTCAGGGCGTTCAGGGACTGAGGGCGGTTGATCGTCAGAGTGGCTACACCACCGGCTATTTCAATCAGCAGATTCCTGAATTCCATTTAGCGCGCTCCCATTCTTATGGCGCCATCAATGCGGATAACCTCGCCATTGAGCATCACGTTCTCAATGATATGGCATGCCAGGGAGGCATACTCGGCGGGCTTGCCAAACCTCGAAGGAAAAGGGATCGACTTGGCCAGTGACTCACAGACGTTTTCCGGCATGGCGGCCATCATGGCCGTGTCGAAGATCCCCGGAGCGATGGCCATGACACGAATCCCTTTCGGGGCAAACTCACGGGCAATAGGGAGGGTCATCCCGACAATTCCCGCTTTGGATGCGGAGTACGCCACCTGCCCCAGCTGACCTTCGAAGGCGGCAATGGAAGCGGTGTTGATGATAATGCCCCGTTCACCGTTCTCGTTTGGCTCATTCTTCAGCATGGCTTCGGCAGCCAGGCGGATCATGTTGAAAGTGCCGATCAGGTTGATGGTGATGCAGCGGGTAAAGGTTTCCAGCCGGTGAGGCCCTTCCTTGCCTACTACCTTTTCCCCGGGCGCAATCCCGGCACAATTTATCAGTCCATGCAGAGCGCCGAAGGTCTCCACTGCGGCGGCAACGCATGCCTTCGCACTTTCCTCGCTGGCAACGTCGGTCTGGACGAAACGGGCCGTGGCGCCGAGTTCGGCCACCATTTTCTCTCCGGCCTCACAATTCACATCGGCGATCACAACGTTGCCGCCGGCTGCAACAAGGGAACGGGCTGTCGCAGCTCCAAGACCTGATCCGGCGCCGGTAACGATAAATGTAGTTTTACTGATTTGCATTGTTCTCTTCCTTTCCTACCTGGATTAATTGAGCACCTGTCCGGTGAATTTCGTTGTTATCAATCAGACTCTTTCAAATATTACCGCTACCGCCTCGCCGCCGCCGATGCAGAGTGTTGCCAGGCCGTAACGAAGATTGCGTGCCTGCAGCTCACGGACAACAGTCAGCCCCAGTCGGCCGCCGCTGGCGCCGACTGGGTGGCCCAGGGCGCAGGCGCCGCCGTTCACGTTGACCTTATTGAGCGGAATGGCCAGTTGCTTGACTGCGAGAAGCGCAACCGAGGCAAAGGCCTCGTTGATTTCGAACAGGTCGATATCTTCCACTTTCAGACCGGCTCTAATGCAGACCGCCTCGATGGCCGCCACCGGCGCTTCGGGGAAATAATCGGGGTGAAGGCTGCTGGTAGCCGAAGCCACGATGCGCGCCCTGGGGGTCAGGTTGTGACGTTTGACCGCGTCGTCACCGGCCAAAAGCAGCATGGCCGCGCCATCGCTGATACTGGAGGCGTTGGCGACCGTTATGGTTCCGTTCTTCCTGAATACCGGCTTGAGGCCGGTCACCTTGTCAAAATCCACCCGGTATACCTCTTCGTCTTCGACAACGACCTTTTCCTTGCCACGAACATTTATGACGACCGGAACGATTTCATCCTTGAAGGTCCCATCCTTCAACGCTGCCTGTGCCAGACGGTAGGAACGAAGGGCAAATTCGTCCTGTTCCTCACGCGTCATCTTGTGGCGCTCGACGCCCCCTTCGGCTATTTCGCCCATCATTCGACCGGTACCCGGGTCGGACAATGCGTCATGAATCATATGGTCGAATATTTCACCGTTGCCCATACGGAAGCCGTAGCGGGCCTTTTTGAGAAAATAGGGAGCCAGGGACATGTTCTCCATGCCGCCGGCAATTACGATGTCTGATTCTCCGAGACGGATGGAGCTTGCTCCGAGCATGACCGACTTGAGGCCGCTACCGCAGGCTTTGTTGATGGTAAATGCAGCGGCTGAATCGGAAATACCGGCACCGCGCATGGCCTGCCGGGCCGGCGACTGGCCGGAGCCGCACGGGAGTATCTGGCCGATGATTACTTCACTGACTGCTGCCGGGTCGAGTGCGGCAGCTGCCAGCACACCTTTGATGGCTGTTGTTCCCAGCACGGTGGCCTCAACTTCTGACAGCGAACCGCCAAACGATCCGAAAGCTGTTCGTTTGCCTTCGATTACGTATACTTCTGTGCTCATTAGAGAATCCTCCCTGTTACTTTTTTCGCGGGGCTTGCACCCACACTTGCGAAGATCAGTGGTCTACTGCCTTTGAGATACCGATGCCGGTATTTTGTCTTACATAGATCTCGTTAAACATTTCTTCTGCGCGGCGGTCGCGGAAGAGAAGACAGCCAAAAATCGCCGCCAGGAAACCGAGCGGTACTGAAACGATCCCGGGGTTTTTAAGCGGGAAGAGCGGCGCATCGAAACCGAGCATGGATTTGCCGTCCTTGTTATTGACGT
>JBAVTM010000510.1:0-4428 GCA_049696195.1 Desulfuromonadaceae bacterium
CCAATACAGTGTCCACCAACCAGGCCGGGCCTGAATTTGAGAAAATTCCACTTGGTACCGGCCGCTTCAAGAACATCGTTGGTATCGATCCCCATGCGATCAAAGATTAAGGCAAGCTCGTTCATAAGGGCAATATTCAGATCTCGCTGGGTATTTTCTATCACCTTGGCCGCCTCTGCAACCTTGATGGATGCTGCCCGGTGAACTCCCGCAGTGACCACAGACTCATACACACTGGCAACAATTTCCAGTGTTGCGTTATCTTGCCCTGAAACTACTTTTTTTATTTTAGTGAAGGTATGTGCTTTATCCCCCGGATTGATTCTTTCAGGACTGTATCCCACGGTGAAATCACGTCCACACACCAGACCGGACACCCGTTGCAGGACCGGCACACACTCATCTTCGGTAACTCCCGGGTAGACCGTTGATTCGTAAACAACGACATCCCCCTTCTTCAACGCCTTGGCAACCGTTTCTGATGCCCGGTATATCAAAGAAAGATCAGGCTGATGAGCTACATCCACCGGAGTCGGTACTGCAATAATGTGAAAATCAGCCAAGGAAAGCTCTTCCAGCTTATCGGTAAACAGAATATCTGCTGCATGAAGATCCGCTGCCGTTACTTCGCCAGTCCGGTCATAACCAGTCTTCAGTTCATTAATCCTTACCGGATTGATGTCAAAACCGATAGTCCGGCGAACCTTGCCAAAAGCAACCGCCACTGGCAGGCCAACATAGCCGAGTCCGATAACAGAAATGGTTCGCTCTGTATTCATGCCACATCCCTTCTAATGAATGCCATTCATCCGATCACAGATGAAAATATACTAGATTTTGGCGGGATAGTATAGATTACTTATTTGTTATTACTCTTCATGCGGAAAAACGGCGACGTTTGATTGCAGGAGGAAATTGAGGTTCTATTTGAAACAAGCAGAGTATGGCCAATAAGCACATACGAATACATCCGATATTGACGAAAATCACCGTTTTATCTGAAGCATTAGTGTCCGATACAACAGTTGCACGAGCGAAAAAACAAACACATGCAGTATCAGTTAAATTATTTGCGGATTTTTACTGAAACTGATTTCGCAGCCGATACGTTACCGGCCGCATCCTTGACCCAGGCATATGCGGTTTTGGTGCCGCTGCCAGATGAGAATGTAAAACTGGACGGTACCGAGCTTTTCCATCCTGTGGCTGTGGCAGCCGGTTTTGTCGCACTCTCAGTGATTAGATAGCCGGCAACGCCAATGTTGTCGGTCGCAGTAAATGACGAAACCGAAACAGTTGTGGTTGCAGAGGAAGTTGCCATTTTGAAATCGGTTATCACCGGTGCGATGGTATCCAGAAGAGTAATCGTTACAGAGGCCGATCGGCTTGCTGAAACATTACCTGCTGCATCCTTAGCCCAGCTGTAGGCGGTTTTGTTTCCGGCAGAAGAGAAGGTGAAACTGGTGGGGGCTGAAGCACTCCACCCGGCAGAACCGGCAGACGGTGCATTGGAGCTTTCGGATATCAGGTAGCCGGTGACGCCAACGTTGTCCGAGGCGGAGAATCCGGATACCGGAACGGTCAAAGTTGTGGATGTTGACGGAAAAGAAAAGCTGTTCACGATAGGAAGAGTTGTGTCGGAAACGACATTGTCCACCAAGACGGTAACAGACGATGATTGTGACGAATTCCCGGCATTGTCGAAGGCCATGGCGTTTATGACATATACGCCGTTGCCCACCTTCGTGGTATCCCAATTGAAGCTGTAAGGAGACACATTGCTTGAGTAAATAAGAACACCGTTGCTGTAGAACTCAACTCTGGTTACGCCAACATTGTCACTGGCTCCGGCACTGACAGTGGCTAATCCTCTAATGGTTGTGCTATTAGCGGGCGCTGTCATGGCTACAGTCGGAGCGATGGTGTCGCTCACGACCGTTACTGTTCTGCTCGACTGACTGACGTTACCGGCTGCATCATACGCTTTGACCATTAGCGTATAGGCGCCTGGCGCTACCGATTTCGTATCCCAGGTGTAAACATATGGACCAGTCGTGTCAGTTGCTTTCAGCGCGCCATTAATATAAAACTCAACTTTAGTTACTCCCACGTTGTCTGTAGCATTGACTGCAATTGAAACAGTGCCACTCACACTGGCAGAGTCAGCTGGAGATGTGATGTCTATAGTTGGTGGTGCCTGTTCCGGCAAAGTGACTATATTTGAAAAGGAACTCTCCGCCCCGGCGGCATTATAGGCGGTAACTGCAAACTCGTAGGAAAGATTGGGGTCAAGCCCGTCCAGGCTTGCAGATGTCTGGTTGGCTACATTCAACGGGGTAGTTCCTTCAAGCGCGGATGATCCGGCGCTGTGATACACCTTGTACCCTGCCACGTCGGCATCAGTGCTGGCATCCCACTGGAGCGAAACAGAAGAGGCCATAACCGGTGCGCTCAGACCAAGAGAAAGAATTGACGCCAGCACAGACTTGACAAGCATCTTCTGCAGGCGGAAACCTTTCCTGATCTGGCTCTGCTTGACATACCCCTCTTCAATCAGCACCTCACCAATTTTTTTATGGGAATGGCTCTGCTTTTCGAGTGCGTCATTCAACTGATCACGGGAAATATATCCCGTTGCAATCATCAGTTCACCAAGTCTTAGAGGGGAGATAATGGTAAGATCACTCTGGTTGCTTTGGAATTCAAGCAGTGCGGAACATTGACGCTCGGTCAACATGCCTAGGCGTGTAAAAACGTCGCCAAGCTTTTCCCCGGTCCTTTTCTGCTCGGCAATTACATGATCAAGCTGTTCGCCAGTTATACGGCCTGACTGCACCAGCAGGGCACCAAGCAACTGACGCTCCCCCGCTGCTATTTTTACGGCATCTTCAACGCTGGAGAGGTGTTCCTGAATCGAAAGAGGGGCATTAATATCCTGTGCTTTGAGCATCCCCATCTTTACGAGCACCTGGCCAAGAAGTTCTCTGGTGCGCTTTTGTTCATTAAATGCCCGGCTAAGGTCTCTGTCAGATAAAAACCCGCCATCCAGTAATATCTGGCCTATTTGCCTTTTGATTTGAAATGCCATGATGTGCCTCCATCACCGCTTGATATAGCTAAAAACCTAGATAACTTTACCACTTGTGCATATCATCGTCAAATTATAACTATATTGTCAGGTGGACCTATCTGATGAATTGAAATCGGAGGTACAATTCTACCTTAGTGTACACATCTTTCATGCCAACGCCATAACTATCCTATTTAATGTGACTATTTGTATTTAGCTAGAATATCGGTTGTTAACTGTAAAAAACACCGACAAAGTTATATTCCTTCTTTTGAATTCCTCCAGAGGTCCACCTTTGATTAACGAGGTAAATACTCTTTGATCAGGGGCTCAAAATCACGAATGAACTGTTCGCCTCTTGATTCGGCATGGTCAATATCCGAGTCAAACGGAACTGATACCCGTATAAAAGATGCATCCCTGCGCCTATGCAGCGCGGAGCCCATTATCTCAGCCAGTTTCAGTGAATACTCGCTTGAAATTGAGCGATTCCTCACCTGGAACCAGTAGAGGAACAGCTCTTTACTTTCTCCTTTCTGATAGACAGCTCGTACTAGATTGATCGTTCCACCGGGGGTCACAACCCCCATACGGCGTGAAGACTCCTCATACCAACCGCTGCCAGGCAGGCATTGTTTTGGAGAATGGATACCGCCACTATCTTTTCCACCGCTATGATAGCCGATATAGAGACTCACTGTTTTCCCTGCGTCATCTTTATACTGGCGATACAAATAGTCCGTCGGTTTCAACACCTTTAGAACATCAGCGCTGAATTCACTTCGATTCAATATCTGCCAAGTCTTTATTTGTTGTGGGAACTCGTTAAAAGGACTATTAGTGGGAATTTCAATATCTCTGTGAAAATTTATGACTAGTGCTGCAATCGCGAACAATACATAAACAATAACGAAACGCATCTTATTAATCATGAGAGGCCACCCCAATACGCCGCAGTGCTTCCCCGCACCCTACAAGCGTTACCACTGCCAATATAAATACTGCCATGCCGGCGAACTCGTGAAAAAAACCTTCCGCAGCCTTGGCACCCCACCATTGAGCCAGAATACCGGTTACTATTACTCTCAATGCATTAGTCGCCACTGCAATCGGGACAGCGGAGAGTATTATGAACCAGCGACGAATATTTGAAGTCCTCATAAGGAATGCATAAGCCACAGCAATTGCCAGAAGCGAAATCAGAGACCGAATACCACTGCATGCATCAGCAACTTCCAATGTCGTAGTGGGAAACATGATAATATTTCCCTCTCGTATTACTACAACACCGACTATTTTCAGAAAGGCGACAGACACCTTGGTAACAAATAATTTCAACGGAAATGCAAGCATATCGT
>JBAVTM010000511.1:0-2214 GCA_049696195.1 Desulfuromonadaceae bacterium
CGCCCCAGGAATAACCGCAGCAGATGGTCGAAGCCGATGAAATGGTCGATGTGGGCATGGGAGATGAAGATGTGGGACAGCCGCAGGATCTTGCGGGGCGGAAGCGCCAGGATGTCTCCCAGGTCGAAGAGGAGCGCCCGGCGCTCATAGAGGAAATCGACGTAGACCGCCGGGTCGTCGAAGGGACCGTTTACCAGGCCTGGATGGAACTGGGGCGTCATGAGTCGCGCTCCTTCTTCTGCAGCATCAATGGTGTTGCCTGAACTAATTTTACCACTATTCTCTGAGAGGAGCTGCGGGATAGACATATTTCCATCATAATTTTCAAAAATGCGGCCTGGCCGTCGCCTTTGCAGAATGAGATTACCGTGTGCCGCACGTTCGCCGCAAATGCATCTGATCCGCATTAGCCAGAAAGTGATATAATTTAAAACAAGAAGAAAATGTGCTGACGGAAGGGGTGAACAGTATGAAAGCGATTCGTGTACATACATTTGGTGAACCTGAGGTGATGCGTCTTGAGGATATTCCCGAACTGATCCCGGGACCGGCTGAAGTTGCAGTCAGGCTTCTTGCCGTCGGTGTGAACCCGGTTGACGCCTATATCCGTTCCGGCCTGTATCGCCCGGACCTGAAACTGCCGTACACACCCGGTCTCGACGGGGCCGGCGTGATCAGCGCCGTCGGCTCCGAAGTGAAGCACCGCCAGGTGGGGCAGCGGGTCTATGTCGCCTGGTCACTCAGCGGCACGTATGCGGAAGAAGTACTCTGCAAGGAGTTTCAGACCCATCCGCTCCCTGAGGGGGTCAGCTTCGGCCAGGGCGCGGCCATCGGTGTCCCCTACGGGGCGGCATACCGGGCGCTGTTCCAGCGGGCTCGCGCCGTGGCCGGGGAAGCGGTTCTGGTTCATGGCGCCAGCGGCGGAGTGGGACTTGCCGCCGTGCAGTTGGCCCGGGCAGCCGGCCTGCGTGTCATCGGCACGGCCGGGTCGGATGAGGGGCTGGCGCTGGTTCTGGCACAGGGTGCTTACCATGTGCTGAATCACCGCAGCGCCAACTATCTGGACAGGTTGCAGGAACTGACGTGCGGCAAGGGTGTGGACGTGATTCTGGAGATGCTTGCCAACGTGAATCTGGATCATGATCTCGGCGCGCTGGCTACCGGCGGACGGGTGGTGGTGATCGGCAGTCGCGGCCGCGTCGAGATCGATCCGCGTACTGCCATGGGCAAGGAAGCCGCCGTCCTCGGCATGACCCTCTACAATGCCAGCGAGCAGGAACTGGCCAGCATGCATGCCGCCTTTGGTGCCGGACTCGAAAACGGTACACTGCGGCCGGTGGTAAGCAGGGAGCTGCCGCTGGCCGCCGCCGCCGCGGCCCATCATGCTGTTCTGGAGGCAAGCACTTTTGGCAAGATCGTGCTGCTCCCTTAAGACCCGGTTTTACGGCCTTTGTGTAAAGCCGTGGAGAGGAGCGGTAATGGAAAAGGCGGGAGCGGACATCATGCGGCGCATCATACTCATTCTTTCCATCCTGCTGGTCTCGATCACTACGGCAGGCGCCGGGAACGACGATCCCTTCCCCGCTGTCGCCTCATCCTACATCCTCAGGATCGACGGTGAAACCGTCTGGGCGCATCGCCCGGAGCGGCGGCTCGCCCCGGCAAGCCTCACCAAGGTCATGACCGCGCTGCTGGTCCTGGAACGGGTACCCCTGGACAGGGTGGTGACCGTGAGCAGCGCCGCCGCCGCGGAGAGCGGAGCGCGCATCGGGCTGCGCCGGGGCGACCGGATGACGGCCGGCGATCTGCTCGCCGCCACGCTGATCTTCTCGGCCAACGACGCCTGCCGCGCCCTGGCCGATCACGTGGGGGGAGGCAGGGGGCGATTCATCACCCTTATGAACGCACGGGCTGAAAAACTGGGACTGAAGGGTACCCATTTCAGCAACCCCTGCGGCCACGACCAGCCACGCCACTATTCCACCGCCCATGACCTGGCCATCCTCGCCGAGAACGCGCTCGGAAACGAGACCTTCAGGAATCTGGTCTCCCGGCAGCAGCAGCAGATCCGGACCGTGGACGGCACGCGGCGCTTCAATCTCCGGAACAGGAATCATCTGCTCGGCCGCTACCCCGGAGCTGCCGGGGTCAAGACCGGTCTCACCCCTGATGCGGGGGGATGCCTGATTGCCCTGGCGGAACGGGAGGGGACGC
>JBAVTM010000512.1:0-13442 GCA_049696195.1 Desulfuromonadaceae bacterium
TAGTTGCTCAACTATGGAGGCTAAACCGTGCCCAACAACGACATCTGCACCATCACCCAGATTGACGAGGCAAAGGTCGCGGCCGTCAGGAAGGATATGCAGCCGGAAGATATCCTTTTCCGGCTTGCCGAAACCTTCCGGGTGCTTGGCGACCCCACCCGAGTCCGGATTCTCCACGCCCTGTCCCTCGAAGAGCTCTGCGTCTGCGATATCGCCAGACTCCTCGGCGCCACCAAATCGGCCGTTTCCCACCAGCTGCGACTGCTCCGCTCCCTGCGGGTGGTCAAATACCGGAAAGACGGCCGGATCGTATACTATTCCCTGGACGACAGCCATGTCGCGAATCTGCTCCGCGAGGGGCTCAGCCATATTATTACGTCTATACGATGCAGGGAGCTTCGCCATGAACCGGCCTGAGTTGGAAGTTACGGAACGCGTCAGGCTCGTTGACCGGGCCAACCTCCTGGCACTCCTCACGATCGGCTACAACGTTGCGGAAGGGGTCGTCTCCATGGCGTTCGGGGCTGCCGACGAGACGCTGGCTCTGTTCGGTTTCGGAGTCGATTCATTCATCGAGGTGATTTCGGCGGTCGGCGTCTGGCACATGATCCGCCGGATCAGGGGGAACGACGGCGAATCGCTGGACGCCTTCGAGCAGCGGGCGCTGAGAATAACCGGGGGAGCCTTTTACGCGCTTGCAGCGGGGTTGGTTCTGACGGCGGTCCTCAACCTGCTGCAGCAGCACCGGCCGGAGACGACGTTCTGGGGGATCATTATTTCGCTGGTCTCGATCTCGTTCATGTGGCTGCTGATCCATTACAAAACGAAAGTCGGCATCGCCCTCAATTCACCTGCGATCCTGGCCGATACCGCCTGTTCAAGGGTCTGCGTCTACCTCTCACTGGTATTGCTGGTCAGCAGCGTCGGCTTCGAACTGACCGGCATCGGCAGCCTGGACTCGATCGGCGCCCTTTTGATCGCCTGGCTGGCATGGAAGGAGGGTCGGGAAGCGTTCGGCAAGGCCAGAGGTCTTTCCTGTGCATGTGGGTGCACGTGTGGCGGGAAATGAAGCGGAATTCCGGCCGGAACGGCCTCCTTACATCCTCCCGGAGCGGATGATCGCATAGACCAGCCAGAGCCCGACAAACCCCGCCACGGTATACCCCATGAAGGCAAACACCGGGAAGCCCATGAACTTCGGACCCTTATCGGTCTGCATGATGATCGAGGAGCCGATGATCGTGGCCGCCAGGATCATGCTGGTTGACAGGCGGTTGATCGAGCGGTCGAAGTCCGCGGTAAATTTGTCCAGGCCGCGGTGCTCAAGGTCGATCTTGAACTTGTTGCGGTTGATGCGATTGATGATCTCTTTCAGGTCCCGGGGGATGTTGCGCGCCAGGCTCAGATATGAGGAAAGGATCTGGTTGATCTCGCGGGAGACGCGCAGCGGGGAGAACTTCTGCCGGATCTCTTTTTCGATGAAGGGGCGCAGGTGCTCAACCATGTCGAAGGTCGGATCAAGCGCCCGCCCCATCCCCTCGATCAGCACCAGCGATTTGGCCAGCAGCATGAAGTCGGAAGGGATTCTGATACTGTAGAGGGTGATGATTTCGATGAACTCCATCAACATGCGCCCCACTTCAATCTCCTTGAGGGGGATTTCGTAGTAGCCGTCAATGAAATTGAACAGATCCCGTTTAAGAGCCCGGATATCCAGACTGTCGGAGATGTCGCCGGCAAAGAGCAGAAGAGACACGACCTCGTCCATATCCCGCTTGACGATGGCCGCCAGGATGTCGGTCAGGAAGGTCTTGAGCTCCCCGTCCAGTCTCCCCACAATGCCGTAATCAAGCAGGCAGATGACGTTGTCCGGCAGGATCAGGACATTCCCGGGATGAATATCGCCATGGAAGAAACCGTGGGTGAGCACCATCTCAAGGAAAGAATCCGCACCACGGCGGGCGATCAGTTTGGCGTCAAGCCCCTGATCGAAAAGCTTTTCCCGGTCGGAGACCTTTATCCCCGCAATGTATTCCATGGTCAGCACCCCGCGGGAGCTCTGTTCCCAATATACGCGGGGAAAATACATCCAGGGTGTCTTGATGAAATTGTCACGGAATTTTTCGATGGTATGCCCTTCGCGGGTAAAATCCATCTCCCTGCGGATCGTTCGGGCAAATTCACGCACGACGCCGACCGGGTCGTAGAGTTCGCTCCCGGGTACGTGACGTTCGGCCAGGCCGGCCAGCGCCATCAGGGCGCCGATATCGGACTCCACCACCGCGACGATGCCGGGGCGGCGCACCTTGATGGCCACCTCCTCACCACTCCTCAGCCGGGCTCTGTGCACCTGAGCAATGGACGCGGCGGCCAGGGGCACGGGATCAATCTCCGCGAAGAACTGATCGACAGGCCCTCCCAGCTCGGTTGAGATCTGGACCAGCAGATCCTCAAACGGGAAACTCGGGACATTGTCCTGCAGCTTCTCGAACTCCCGGACAAACGCGTTCGGCACGACATCCGGCCTGGTGGAGAGGATCTGCCCCAGCTTGATGAAGGTCGGACCGAGCTCCTCCAGGGCAAGACGCATCCGCTCCGCGGCTGTAAGTCTGGCTATATCGGGCATCGAGCGCCGGAATAACCTCCGGCTCCGCACCACCATATCGGCAAGGCCCAACATCTCAAGCACCTGGTCAAAACCGTACGTGCTGAGCACACGAACGATGTTCAGATAGCGCCTGATGCTGCGGATGTTCCTGTTGATCCTCAGAAACCTGAGCATAGGCTAGACGCTGATGCGTGATTCAAGTTCCTGCACCCGCTTGGCCAACCGGTCGAACTCCTCCCGGGTAACAAGGCCCAGGCGGTCAACAACCTTCTTAACTTCGGCTTCGGCCATCTCCCTGACCTTCTCCCTGTTTTCTGTTGCGATGGTCTGGAGCCTGTCAACCAGGCTCTTTCCTTCATCTTCACTCAGCTTGAAGCGCTCCTTCATTTCCGCCGCCAGCTCCTCAGCCTTCTTCTGGGTAATGACCGCAACACCGATTGTCGTCATGACAGCTTTTTCAAGCATCTCCAGCATGGTATACCTCCCGGATTCATTGGTAATAACGTCATGGTTCAGATTAACACAACCTATCCATAATGCAACCGGGGCTACGTTCGTCCTCCCGCATCCTGACATACCCTTTACATATTTCTCATTACAGATTTCAGGGGTGAATTTTCAACAACTATTATTTGCAGCAGCGCTGTGCTATCCTCCCGTCCGATTCTGACCGTTAAGGAGAGAGCCGCATGAACTCCATCACCGACGCACTCATACCGGTCCTGGCACTGATCCTGGTCGGCTTCCTCATCCAGCGTACCAACTTCCTCCCCCCAACGTTCTGGCCATCGGCCGAAAAACTGACCTACTTCCTGCTCATGCCCGCCACCCTGATCCACAACCTGGCCGGCAAACAGATCGGCTCACTCCCCTGGCTGAAGATCCTGCTGGCCGTGGAGGGGGCGGTACTGGCCAGTGCCGTCCTGGTAACGCTCTGGTGGTTCGCGAACCGGCGCATGGGCGGCCCTGCCTTCACCTCCCTTTTCCAGGGGGGGGTACGCTTCAACACCTTCGTGGCACTGGCCGTTGCGGAAAACCTGTTCGGCAGGGACGGCCTCTTCATGGCCGCCATGGGGGCAGGATTCATGATCATCCTGATCAACGTGCTCTGCGTATCGGCTTTCTCCCTGGCGGTCACCAACGGTAAACGGGTAGACCCCAAGCGGTTCCTGATCGACCTGCTGCGCAACCCGCTCATTATCGGCTGTGTCATCGGGGTTGGATTGAATGCAACGGGACTGAAGCTGCCGCCGGCGATCGACGGCATCCTGGCGCTGGGGGGGAAGGCCGCGTTTCCGGTGGGGCTGATGGCGGTAGGGGCGGCCTACCGTGCCGAAAATCTGATGCTGCACTGGCATCCGCTGCTGGTCACCAGCACCGTACAGTTTCTCTGCAAGCCGCTGATCGCATGGGGGCTGGCGACATGTCTGGGGCTGACAGGCATGGCCCTGAGCGTGACTGTGCTGCTGTTCAGCGTGCCAACGGCACCTTCGGCCTACATCCTGTCCCGGCAGATGGGCGGTGACCACGACAGCATGGCCGCAATCATCACCGTACAGACGTGCCTGTCGTTTGTCACCCTGCCGCTGACGATCTGGCTGCTGCGCTGAGGATTAATCTTCAGCTTGTGATGATTCTGAAACCGGAATATCACAGAGAGCGTGTATTCCCATTTGACATATATTCAGAACATGTTATGTAGTTAATTTTATTTGTAGTTTTTTAAGGTGCCGCTATCCGGGGACGCTGGTAGCAACGCGTCGGAGGAACCGGAGAATGTTGGCCGGAATTCCGGCCGATAACGAGGTGGACAAAATTAATCAGGGGGGTAACGTGAGTCATATAAATTTCAATAGCCTCACAACCCGCCTGATTCTGTTGGGTATGGCGTTCATTATCCTGGGGGCGATCGGGCGGGTTTTCGTGCTCGGAATCTACTTGCGCAAAGGTGTAACCGAATTGTCCTCTGCTCAACTGCTTACGATGGCTAATTATGTTGCGAGGAGTATTGACAGCAACATCGTGGAGCGCCGCAAAATGCTGGAACGTGTGGTGGTAAAGTTTCCGCTGGAGTTGCTGCATGACCGGAAACAGTTGCAGAAATGGTTAGGTGAACGCCAGGATATCAATCCCGTGTTCTCACAAGGGATGGCAGTGCAAGATTTATCAGGTGCGGTGCTGGCTGACTATCCCGTATTGCCCAGTCGTGTCGACACGTCTTTCGCGGATCGAGGCTATCTTCAACAGGCCATGAAAGGTGAATTTGCAATTGGTCGTCCCGTTATCGGGCGTGTTTCCAACGTTCCGGTGCTACCGATGGCGATGCCAATATGTGATAGCAATGGAAAAGTGTGCGCTGTTCTTGTTGGGGTGTCCGCACTTAATTCCTCGAATTTTCTCGATCCGTTGTACACCACCCGTGTCGGCAACACCGGCGGTCTGGTGCTCGTGTCGCCGCGTGACAAATTGTTCGTCGGTGCTTCGGATGCCAACATTGCTCTCACGCCAACTCCGCAAGAAGGTAAGCACCCGCAGCACGATCAGGCCATGAAAGGGTTTCGCGGGGTGGGGATCGGTGTCAGGGCCGGGATCGAAGAATTGGCCGCCATCGCTTCGGTGCCGAGCAGCGGTTGGTTTGTTGTGGCGCGACTGCCGACCAGCGAACTGTTTATGCCGCTCACCCGCCTGCGTCATTTCATTCTCGGTAACACGGCGGTCATTGTGCCGACTTTCTTGCTCATCATGGCGTATGTGTTACGCCGTGTGATGCGTCCGCTCAAGAGCGCCGCATACCATGCCGACCGAATGACTCGCGGTGAAACACCTTTCGAACCGCTGCCGGTGGTGCATAACGATGAAGTTGGCCACCTGACGGCGGCATTCAATCGCGTTCTGTCCAAATTGATTGAAAGTCGTGCCGAACTTGAACATACCGCGCTTCACGATACGTTGACAGGCCTGCCCAATCGCCAATTGCTGACCGACCGTATGACGTTGGGGCTGGCGCGTATCCAGCGCAACCAGGGTCATATCGCCGTGCTTTTTCTGGATTTAGATGGCTTCAAGCAGATCAATGACGGGCTGGGGCATGAAGCGGGAGATACGGCGCTGCGAGAAGTGGCTGACCGCTTGAGTGAATCGATGCGGGGTGAAGATACGTTGGCGCGGGTGGGTGGGGACGAGTTTGTCATTCTTATTTCCGACCTGGGTGATAACGCCGGAGATATAGCGGAGTTGGTCGCAAACAAATGCCTGAATATTTTTCAGCACCCTTTTATCATCCATGATACCCCGTGCCGGCTGGGAACCTCCATCGGTATCGCCATCGGCAATGGTGCATCAGCAGCTGACAAGCTGCTGATAGCCGCGGACCAGGCGATGTATCGAGCCAAAGAGGCGGGACGGGGTAGATATTTCTGGGCGTAATGGGGAAGAACGACTGAGGAGGCACCACTATGCTGGTGAGATCTCTGATTTTGGTAACGATGCTCATGCTGGCATGTTCCCCCGCGTTGCAAGCTGCCCGGAAACCGGCCGATCGCGACGCGTTGTCCGGGCTAACGACCGCCAGGGTTATATTCGATGTGCGAGTTGCCGATCTTGACAAACTCGTATTCAATCTGCGGCTTTTCAGTGAAACCCTGGATGGATTGGTGGCACAGGGAATCAAACCGGAGATGATAGTTGCATTCCGGGGGCCGGGGGTAAGGCTTTTGACGGTCGCCGCGCTCGATGAGGAGGCGCTTGACCTCTTTCGGGCTTTGAAAAAGAATGGGGTGCGGTTTGAGGCGTGTGCCGTCGCAATGCGTATATTCAAGGCCGATCCTGCAGGGCTCATCCCGGAGGTCGCGTTGGTTGCAAATGTGTTCAATTCTCTTATCGGATACCAGAACAAGGGATATGCAATGATAGCCATCAATTGATCAAGGTGAAAATGCCTGCGTAACATTTGAAAAGATGGAAGAGCGGCTTACATCGTAAGTATCCGCACCGGCGCCGGCCGAATATCGGCGTTTACCATGACACGGCAAACTTCTCCGCTCAGGTCACACCGGGAGCCGTCAGGCCTTAACGTCATAATTCACATAGCGTGGGGGGAGTGATGTCATACTACCGTGATCTGATGGGCAGTATCGGGACGGCGGTTGATGCCGTCGGAGTTCTTGTGATAGTCGTTGGAGCGATTCTCGCCACCAGCCGATTCCTCTTCAGCCGGCAGCGGGGGCCTGCTCAACCATACAGACTCTTTCGGCAAGACCTGGGGCGCGCCATCCTATTGGGCCTTGAGTTCCTCATCGCAGGCGATATTATTCGAACGGTCGTTGTCGCGCCTACGTTGGAAAACGTCCTGATACTTGGCCTGATCGTCCTGATCCGTACGTTCCTCAGCATGGCCCTGCAGCTGGAAGTCGAAGGGCGCTGGCCCTGGCAGCATGCCGAAGAAGCCTGCCCCGGCGACAACCATAACAATGGGGCCTAGCCTGTGGCCGGCGGTCTTTGCCGCAGACCCTTGACCGTTAACCTCCCGTCCTCACCCCACCACCTCAAGCAGTTCCCCGCGCACCTCAACCTTCATCCGCACCAGAGCCCGATCGGCAGGGCCTGCTAGAACGGTTCCCTGCCGGTCGAAGCGGCTGCCGTGACAGGGGCAGGAGAGATCATCCTCCGTGACGGTGACCGTGCAGCCTAGATGGGTACAGACCAGGCTCAGGGCATAGAAGCCGCTGTCGTCCCGGAACAGCGCCAGACGCTCATTGCGAAACAGCAGCGCCCCATTCTGCGGCACATCCGCAGCGGCAGCGCTGACCAGCACCCGGCGCTTATCCGACGTCCGCGGCGTGAGATAGCGCACCAGCAGACCGCACGAGGCGAGCAGCAGGGTCAGGGTCGTGATGAATGTTCGACGCGATTGAGGAAGGTTTTCCATTTTTCGATGTACGCCTTTGTATATGCCGGACTCTTGCTGCTCATGCGCAGATAGCGGGCGGCATCCATGAAACTGCCGTTGCTGACCCGCTGCCCCTTCTGAAGCCAGAACGATTCCAGCCCCATGCCGTCCTTTTCGAGATTGTAGATTCGCCGTGATTCCGGTTCAAGCAGGAAGCGGGTCGGGTTGTCGTGGCACCCCTCGCAGGTCACCCCGCCGCGCTGGACGGTGTGCGGAAAATATGCCCGCCACTCGGCGGCCAGCAGACTGTTCTCCGGGCCGTTGTTTCTGGCTCTCATGATGTCGGTGTAGTAGGAGATGAACATCGGACGGATCGGACTGACCTTTCCTGCGGCATTAATCCCGAGCGGCGGCGCGTCCTGCTTTTTCAGGTAGGCGCTGCGCAGGTATTCCGCGTGTGGTCCCGGCTTAAGGTCAAAATCCTCCTTCGTTCGAAGGTCACGGAAGCGGAGGAAAAAGGTGCCGTACTCCTGCGGCGCCCAGGCCGAATGGCAGGCGTAACATTCCAGCCGCTGCAGATGGGCGGGAATGCGGTGCTCCAGAATCTTCAAATCCGGCTTGTGGCAGTCACGGCACCCTTTGGATGATTTTTTCCCCTCTGCCAGGCTGGCCATCGAATGGCAGGCTCCGCAGGTCATGCCGGCGGAATAATGCACATCGGGAAGCATCTTCAGGAACGTCTCGCCCCCCACAGCGATACCCCGCTGGTAGCGCATGTTGTCCTCGCGCGGGGCACGCCCCGAATAGTCCCATCCGGTGTAATAGCCGTTGTGGCAGCGCTGGCAGGTCGCGACCGTCGGCTTTGCCAGCCCCTCACCGCCGTGGCAGTCGAGACACCCCTGCAGGTGGCAGGAGGTGCAGTTCTTGTCCCAGAAATCGGAATCAAACCGGGCATAGCTGCGCTGCACAAAGCTCTTCTCGCCGTTCCGCTGCCCCATGGCGTGGTCGAAGATCCGCTCATGCCCCCGGTGGCAGCCCGCACACCCGGCGGCCCGCCCCGCACGGGCGGCCGGGTCGCTGGCGTTTCCCCCCTGGCGGTGGCACGAGCCGCAGGCCAACCGGACATGACTGGTTTGCTGCTTACTACTGATATTGAGCGAAGCAGCATATACATCTTGCGGCCCCAAAAAACTCGTCCATTCTCTGTCTGTTGAAACGCGATTTTTTTTGTCCTGACAAGGCTGTCGAGGCAGTACGCGGAGACGTAGCAGCGCTACGTCGCACAAGTGGTGCCGAAGACTTACGACGTCAGGGCGAAAAAAGGCCGTTTCCGCCTCAACGAGACAGAAGCCGACGATGAAGAGAATCATCCAACGCACTATGATTTATTCCTTTCCGGTAAATCGGGTCACGCGCGGTGTCGTGACAGGGTAAACAGAGATTGACCGCCAGCGTCCGCTTCACTTCGGCGCCGCTCAAAGGGCGGGCATTCTCGCGGGTGATGGCCGAGTAGGCCTTTACCCGACCGTTCTGCATCGTCAGGAAACCATCCAGCGGCTTGCTGTCCGAGCGTTCGCAGATCAGCGTCCCCCTGATGTTGTTCCCCTCAACGATATGCTGGCCGAAACCGAGGAAGGCCGGGTTGCCGTGGCATTCGGCGCAGCCGAGCGACTTTTTGCCGCTGTTGTGGGAGTAAAACGGGGCAAAGCGGAGCTGCTGTTTTCCTTTGAACTTTGTGACGTATTCCGCCTTGGAGAGAGACCCGTCCGCCTCGGCCACCGTAACAAAGGTCTGGCAGCCGGGGGTGACCGGCGAAATCCGGCCGCGCTGGTTGAGCGCCAGCGGGAAAGGGTAGAGCATGCGATAGTCTTCCGTTTCACTGAAGGCGCCCGCCGTTTCCTCCCCCCTGATGAAGTCCATCGCCGTTTTTCCCTTGTCGTATCTGGTGTGGCAGCCGTAGCACTGCACCGAGGTGCGCGAATGGCAGCTGTAGCATTCCAGCCGGCGATGGCCGACAACCGTATGCTCCGGCGTGCCGGTAATAACCTTGCTGCGATGCAGTTTGCCGCTCCGTTTTCCCTGAAGCCAGATCGTGCCGTCCTTGTAGAACACGTTGGAGTAGCTCCGTCCCTTGGCGGTCTGGATCATCCGCATGCCTGACATTACCGGCTGTTTGTAGGAACGTGATTCCCGCAGCGCCTCATCGTTCTCCCGGGTGATCTCGCGATAGCGCGGCAGTTCCGTGGCCCCGCCATGGCAATCCTCGCAGGCGATCTCGGTCTGGAGATACATGTTGCGGTAGGCAAAGCCGTCCCCCATGACATCGCGGGAGGTGTGACAGTCGATGCACTCCATCCCGGCCGCAAAATGAACATCGGGAGATATATGGGTCAGATTGCGGGCGCCGCTGGTCATGACCGGCCCCGCTTCGCCCCCCCTGGTCGGTACCAGGCCGTTGTTGCCGTCATACAGCCCCTGGTAGGAAAAGGCGATGCGCCCGCTCCGGTTGTGGCAGCGTGAGCAGACCTGCGTATCCGGCAGCGGTTCCATGGCATGGCTGGCAGAGTGCCCCCCCCTCCCCTTCATGGTCCGGTCGCCCCCCTCGTAGGTGGCGGTGTCATTCCAGGGAAAATGGCAGGCGGCACAGCCGGAGGCGTGGGCAGAAGCGTACGACTCGGCATTTCGGGAACCGATGTGGCAACGGGAGCAGAACTTGCGGTACAGTTCGCCGGAGAGGTTGTCCAGATTAGCTACCCCTTCTTGCTGAAGCGGTTTGCCATCCGGGCCAAAACCGGGGCCGCCGGCTGTGCTGTACTGTTTTCCATCCTCTCCTTCCCAGCTCAGCTGGATGTTGCGAATCATGCCGGCATTGGTCTGCATGATCGTTGACTTGACCCGCTCCAGCTGATAGCGGTGACAATCACCGCACCCCTTCCCCCAATGTTCAGGGGCGGATGGGTTGTCTGAGCCGCGCATCGCGGCATGACTTTGCCCCTTGTCACGAGACTGCGGATCTCCGCCGTGACAGGACACACAATCGCCGTGCCTGGCGGATACCGCTTCAAGACCTCTGTGGCAGGAAACGCAGGTTGAGACGGACGTTGCCGACCTGCATCCGGTGAATACCGGCAGCAGCGTCAAAAAAAACAGGGCTGCCAAACGGCGCACCCTGTCTTGTTTTGTTGATACAGTTTTCATTTAAAAATCGGCTCTAGCAGCCGGAAACTTCTTTTTTACCCTTGGCTGCCGGCTTGGCTTCTTCTTTTTTCTTAGCGTCTTTCTTGACTTTTTTAGCGCCTTTCTTATCCTTCTTGACGTCTTTCTTCTCGACTTTCTCACCCTTTACAGCAGCAGGCGTCTCAGCGGTTTTTTCCTCAGCTGCCACCGCAACCATCGAGAAGCTCAGGGCCATCATTGCTGCTACAATCATCGCTACAATTTTTTTCATGTGTATTCTCCTTTGTGTGGTTTCCGGCGAACCGGCTCAGCAATGTATTCAGTTTTTAGCATATTCATTTCAAATGTCCAGCAGTTTCAATGACTCAGATCAGTCATAAATAAGCGTATCAGGCCCTTTCTTCGGGTGGCATCTGTCGCAGTGATGGTCGATGCCAAAGGCGATCTTGCCGTTATGGCATTTCCCGCAGAGTTTACCCTGCTGGATGGCCTTCATGGTTATGACCGTCGCCCCTTTTTTCTTTTGCGGAAACATCTCCTTGTTGTGGCATTCGTCACATTTTATGCCTCTCTTGAGATGTTTGTCTCCATGGAATATTGCCTCGTCCGAAGCCTTATCGCCCTGATAGATGATATCCTGCATGGCGGACCCGTATGCAAGCCCGTACACTAACACAGGTACTGCAATCAATATCCAGATTAATTTTGATCTCATAGTCCCTCCCTCAAAGCAATATTCTGTAAAGAGTTATGCCGACTCAGCCAGATTATCGGGGTTACGATATATAGTACACCATCGGCTTTGTTCCCATCTCTTCCTTGTATCTGAAGACGTTCGGCTTTGAAATCAGTTTCGTAATCAGCGCATTGGGGTCATTGATATCACCGAAGTAGGTCGCACTCCCCAGACAGGTAGTGGTACAGCGGGTCAGTTCACCCTTTTCGACGCGATGGATGCAGAAGTGACATTTGCGGGCATTGCCGATCGGCGAGTGCCAATGGCTCTTGCGTTTGAAATTTCCGCCGTACTCGCCGGAATTTTCCACCTCGTAGGTTTTGTCGTGAAAATCGCCGGTATAGTAATGCCCGGAATCAGCTGAGCGGGCTCCGTAAGGACAGGCGACAATGCAGTAGCGGCAGCCGATGCATTTTTTGTAATCGATTACGACCAGGCCATCATCCCGTTTATAGGTGGCGGTGACCGGACAGACCGGGGTGCAGGTGGGAGCATCGCACTGCATGCAGGGGCGCGGCAAAAAACGCATGCCGGTATTGGGAAATTCGCCGATCTCTTCTTCCTTGACCGGCCGATAGTGGATCTCGGGCGGGGTCAGGTTCTCCGACATGCAGCCGGTGGTGCAGGCGTGGCAGCCGATACATTTTTTCAGGTCAATAGCCATCGCCCAACGCCGTTCCTTGCGTGGTTTTTTCAGGGCGCGCTGCAGGTCTTCGTGCATGATGTCCAGAATATTTTTACCGTCGAACTGTTCCATGGTCAGTGGTCCTCCGTGATGTTTCGCGCCTCAAAAACGCCTGAGCGTTCAAAGACAATGTACAGCATGCTGACGAGCGAGGCCGACGCCACCACAACCAGGTACTCGTAGATTGATGGTGAGTAGTGAACGACCTCGGGCATATCGTAGACCCGGAACAACGGTATCTTGAAGGCGCCGATCACCAGATCGTTACGGGCTTTCAGCTGGGTACCCATGATGAAGAGTCCGACAAAGATCAGCCAGTTGGCGCTTTTGCCCATCTTGAGCAGGATGTAGGGAATAATGATGACAACCACGATCCCGAACAGCACACTGTTGATCAGCGTCAGGGAGAACACCTCCGAACCCTCCAGATGCGCGGACAGACCAATCATGGTTCGCCAGAAGGTGATCAGCAGCGCCAGTCCCAAGCCGATCTTGAGCAGTGTTACAAAAGGGTGCAGATGATAGTTCTCGTCTAGCTTCTTCTGTTTGACCGTCATGGCGGCAATGATCGTTGTCAGCGAGCAGCCGGTCAGAAAGGCGATAAACAGGAAGTAGATCGGCATCAGCGCACTGTAGTAGTAGACACGTGAACTGACCGATCCAAGGAGACTTCCCAATGTGCTGTGGGTGAAGATGGCGACAAAAAAAGCCCCCCACATGACCCTGTTGGAATGCCTGTTCGTCTGGATATTGATGTATTCCCATATGATGGCGATCAGGTAACAGGTGTACCAGATACCCATCCAGAACATCGGAGACTTCGGGTTTGGCGACAGTATGAAGTAGTACATCCGCTCGACGTGCCCCATCTCGGTTGTCAGGGAGAAGAACGCCGCAATGGCGGTGATAATACCGACAAAAATGATCCGCGATGCAAACGGCTTGTACTGTTTCTCAAAGAAAACGTGGCCGAAAAAATTGACAAAGGTGCAGCCGGTGCTGAGCAGTGCAAAATAGACATAGGTCGATATCTGCAGCCCCCAGGGGACCAGGTTGGAGGTGTTGATGGTATGGGCGTGCCCCCGGATGAAGATGGCAGCGATGGCGTAGAGTCCGATCGCCAGACCGAAAAGTGATGCGTACAGCGATACGCCGGCTCTTCCTTTGGCCACATCCGTCACCGTGGCGATAAGCTGTTCCTTTTCAGGAATGAGAACTCCGAATAGTTGCATGTCAGGCCCCCTTCACAATCTTGACAAAATTTCCGCGCATGGCAGTGCCGCCAATGATCGGGTCAATGACATATTTTGAAATCAGATCATCATCCGCTATCCCCTGATTGTTGGCC
>JBAVTM010000513.1:0-4601 GCA_049696195.1 Desulfuromonadaceae bacterium
TCTGCAGTCCGCCGAAGAGAACGTTGCTGGATGTATCCGAACCGGTCAGGAAGACTCCGAGCCAGCCGAGGACCGGGGCGATGAAGGGGAACCAGTGGCCGGTCTTGGTGAAGATCAGGCCGAGACAGTTGGTCATGCCGGAGGTGTTCATGACGTAGGCGAGGCCTAGGACCGAGGCGACGGTCAGGGCCGGGAAGCGCATGTCATAGAGGGTCTTGCCGCCAAGCTTGATGACATCACCGAAGCCCACGCCGCAGAGCAGCGCCGAGAGGAAGGCGGCGATCAGGATGGCGGTACCGGCTGCCGACATGAAGTTGAAGTTATATTTTGCGGCCAGCTTGATCGGCAGCTGGTCGGCCACCGCCTTTTCGAGCGGTTTGAACTGATCCTTCATCCCCACGTTGGTTTTCACCAGCTCACCGCAGAGCTTCCTGGTCTCGGCCATCTTCTTGGATACCAGGTCGCACGCCTTGAGGCGCTCATCGGTCAGCACCGCCCCTTTGCCGGCCAGTCCGGTTTCAATTGGCAGAAAGGCATCTTCCAGCCCCTTCAGATCCTTCAGTTTGGCAGCCAGTTCGACCTGTTTCGGATCGGTCGGGGAGAGAACGGCCAGTTGCCTGTCGATCTCCTCGTTCACCTTGGCGATCTTCTTCAGACCGTCCTCAGGCTTAGAGACCTTCTTGACGATCATGTTGTCGAGGCCTGCCACCGTGATGACCACCTTGCTCTTGTCCAGTTCGGCCTTGATGGAGGGGATGCCCCAGAGCAGCACCATCAGGGTCAGCGCCAGATAGGGAGACCAGGCGCGGAATACCTCGCCTACGGTATAATGATGCTGTTCGACGCCGGTGCTGGCTTCCTCGTGGTCGAATACATAGGTAGTTTTCGGTGACCAGACCTGGAGCAGCAGTACCAGGGCGGCCATCGATGCGAGCGAGGAGATGATGTCGGGAAGATAGGGGCCGAGGTAGCTGGCGGTGGCCCACTGGCAGACGGCAAAGGTGATACCGCAGGTGATGATGGCCGGCAGCACCTCGATGGTCTTCTTCCAGCCGACCATGATCATGATCACGTAGAACGGAATAAAGACCGAGATGAAGGGGAGCTGGCGGCCGACCATGGTGGAGAGCTTCATCATGCCGTCATCGCCGTACCCCATGACACCGGCCAGGGCCACGACCGGTATACCGATCGCGCCGAAGGCGACTGGTGCGGTGTTGGCGATCAGACAGACCCCGGCGGCATACAGCGGGCGGAAGCCGAGTCCCACCAGGGTGGCGCCAGCGATGGCTACCGGTGTGCCGAAACCTGCCGCACCCTCGATGAAGGCGCCGAAACAGAAGGCGATCAGCAGCGCCTGGATGCGCCGGTCCGCGGTCACACCGGCGAGCGAGGCCCTGATGATCTCGAACTGCCCCCCCTTGACGGTGATGTTGTAGAGAAAGAGGGTGGTGATGACGATGTAGAAGACCGGGAAGAGGCCGAAGGCGGCGCCCTGGGCAAATGCCAGCCCGGCCAGCTTGACCGGCATCCCCCAGACTGCGATGGCGATGCCGATTGCCGAGGCCACCGCCAATGGGCCGGCCTTGTGAGCCTTCATCTTCAGGACGGCGAGACAGACAAAGATGACGACGAGAGGGATGGCGGCGACCAGCGCCGACAGGCCGAGACTACCTGCTACGGGGGTGTACGTTTGAATCCAGGGCATGATGTTTCTCCTTTCCTTTTGCGGGGTGAGTGAACTGCTGCGACGGTGATAAGTAAGTTGGAAATTATTATTTGCGGTTTTCCGGCAGAATATAACTTCGTTAACGAACTTATCCAGTTTATCAGGGTTACATATGCAATCAACGTGCTGCGCTGTTTCACGCTGTTGTGAAAATATAAACCAGTTTTGATAACTTGTATTACCAATTACTAGTTTTAAAAATATCTGTCAAGCATTATTTTGTATACCAGCAACAAGCCTGTTGACAATGGGTGCCGAGATGAAATAAGGTAACATGTAATGTGGTTATACAAATTCATATTGCGTTTTTAACTGATAGTGATATTCTTGGGTAGCGATGAGACGGCAGGGACAGCAGTAAAACCTTTTTTCACTTATTGACAGAGGCACCTAACAACAACCGCTTGAGAAAGAGGAGGCAGGTCATGATGTATGAGCAGTTCAAAACCAGGGCAGAAGGTGTAGGTGCGGAGGTCTACCGCTTCATTACCAACAATGCCGCGCTCGAATTTATAATCGAATTTCTGCAGCGGGAGGGTCTGGCCGACACTCCACAGGCAAGCGCACTATGGGCCGACTGTCCATTCCTTAGTGAAATAGACCGGAACGCGGTACAAAAAGTTGCCGGGCTGAAGTTCGAGGTCACCCGCGAAGCGGCATCAAATGCCCGCTTCGGCATAAGCCAGATGGAGTGGGCTCTGGCGGATACCGGGTCCCTCGCTCAGAACTCCACCGCGATCGAACAGCGCCTCGTGTCGTCACTCTCCACCATTCATATCGCTCTCGTGCCGACAGGCGGGATCCTGCCGGACATGCCGTCACTGCTTACAAGGGTAAACCCCAAGGAGAGCGCCTATATCGCGATGATTACCGGGGCGAGCCGGACGGCGGACATCGAGCGGGTGCTGACAATCGGGGTGCATGGTCCGGAGCGGCTGGTTATCGTTTTTGTCGACGAGCTGGGAGGTACTAACTAATGGGAAACGAATTCAAGGAATCCATCCACAGGGCTGTCAATGATGCCAATCTGACCGGGGCGCTCGGCAAGTTCTCCGAGGCGTACAAGGTCAACCGTGCCAAGGCGTATGAAGGGATCGACTTCGAGGAGCTGCGGGGAAGGATAGCCGAGCTGAAGTCGTATGCGGCATCGCACCTCGAAGAACTCTCCGAACAGTTCACGCAGAATGCGGAAGCCAGCGGCGCTACAGTTTTCAGAACGAATGATCCGGCCAAAGTCAGGGAATACATCCTGAAAGTCGCACAGGACAACAACGTCAAAACCGTCGTAAAATCCAAGTCCATGGCGACGGAAGAAATTCACCTCAATCCGTATCTGGAAAAGGCCGGCATCGAAGTCGGGGAAACCGATCTTGGGGAATGGATCATCCAGCTGGCGGGACAGACCCCCTCGCACATGGTCATGCCGGCGATCCATATGACCAAGGAGGAGGTCTCCGATCTGTTCAGCAAGGAGGTCAATGAACGTCTGACGTCGGATATTCCGAGACTCGTCAAGGTTGCCCGCGAACAGCTGCGTCCCGCCTTCCTGGCTGCCGATATGGGCATTTCCGGCGGAAACATCGCGGTGGCGGAAACCGGCAGCATCGTGCTGATGACCAACGAAGGGAATGCCCGCCTGGTCACGTCACTCCCCAAAATTCACATCGCGCTGGTCGGCATCGAAAAACTTATCGAGAAGTATGCCGATGTCGCCACAATATTAAAAGCGCTCCCCCGCAGCGCCACTGCCCAGCTGCTGACCAGTTACGTCTCGATCATTACTGGTCCGACGCCGAACAGCGACGGGAGTATGAAGGATCTGCACATCATCCTGATGGACAATCGCCGCAGCGAGATGGCGGCGGATCCCAAATTCAAGCAGGCGCTGCAGTGCATTCGCTGTGCTTCCTGTCTTAACGTCTGTCCTGTTTTCCGGCTGGTGGGGGGGCATGTCTTCGGCAAGGTATATACCGGCGGCATCGGCACGATTCTGACCGCCTGGTTCGATGAACTGAAAAAGTCCGAGGATATCCAGGGGCTCTGCATCCAGTGCGGCGCCTGCAAGGATGTCTGCCCCGGAAAGATCGATATTCCGGATCTGATCATGGAACTCCGGCGACGGCTGGTGAAGGAACAGGGGGTGCCGCTGCTGCAAAAGACGATCTATTCCGTGGTGAATAACCGCAAGCTGTTCCACGGCATGCTTCGTGCGGCCTCAATCGCGGGCAAGCCGTTTACCTCGGGTAAGTTCATCCGCCACCTGCCGATGTTTCTGGCGGATCTGACCGACGGACGCAGTCTGCCGGCTATCGCAGAAGAACCACTCCGGGATCGCTTTAAAAAGATTGATCAGCCGAAACAGAAGGAGAAGGAGAAGGTGGTGTTCTACGCCGGCTGTTTGATCGATTTTGCCTATCCGGAAATGGGGGAATCTCTTGTCAAAATACTTAACAAAGCCGGTTATGAGGTGGTATTCCCGGAGGAGCAGACCTGCTGCGGCGCTCCGGCCCGTTACAACGGAGCCTACGAGGTTGCGGAAAGGAATGCCATCGACAACATCAAGGCGCTGTTGAGTGTGGATGCAACCTATGTGATCTCCGCCTGCCCGACCTGCACGGTGGCGCTGGCGCACGAATTCATCAGCACCTTTGAAAGCGTCGGGCAGACTGAATGGATGCCGAAGGCGCGAGAGCTGGCCGCTAAGACGATTGATTTTTCAACGCTCGTCACGCAGCTGGTGGCCGAGGGGCGGCTGACGTTGAAGGAGGGGCGGAAGCTGGGAAAGATCACCTACCATGATTCCTGTCATCTGAAGCGGACGCTGAAGGTGTCGGAGCAGCCAAGGGAGCTGCTGCAGAAAGCGGGCTATGAG